>JBKJHR010000133.1:0-7857 GCA_046598695.1 Kapaibacterium sp. (SeqCode) | reverse complement strand
TGAAAAATATGATGAAGCGAAAGCTATCCTTGATGAGTATTATGCACAATATCTCACCCCCGCAAGTGAGGGGCAATTATCAGTAATGGCATCAATTACTTCCGCAAAAAGATGTCTTGCAGATCACCTTCCCGATGAAGCGTGGAAACATATTCAGCACGGATTTACTGCAAATGATAAAGGACTGTTTGTTAATTTCGAGATCGAACTCAGGAAATTAGAGACGATCTATTTCATTCAAAAAGGGGATATTGCATTTGCCGAAGAACTTATCGAGAAACACATTAAATATCTTCAATCAAAAAAGATCAGTATCAAGACAAGCCTCCACGGGAAATTCTTTAAGTTACTCCGTCTTGTCATTCAGGAGAATACCCTCGCAAAGAAACTTACCGCCGAACAAGAGCACCTCCTCGCCGAGCACAGCGAGAGCTTCAATGCCATCTATGGGAAGCTACTACAGGGCTTGAGAAAAACGTGATCCCTTCATATCATTGAACCCATTAGGCGGGGCTTGCTGTTTTTGCCATTCACTTATTATTTGATATGGCTGAATTTACACTTCCGACGACAATTGACATCAACGCACTCTCCGATCAGGAGCGCGAACGCCTCAACTCTCTCCAAGAGCTAACTGCTCGCGGAGTCAATGCGTATCCGTATTCCTACGACCGCACACATTACTCAACGCAGGCACTTGCCCTCTATGACGAAGCAAATCCTGAGACGAAAGCGAAAGTGTGCGTTGCAGGACGCATAACGGGGATTCGCAGAATGGGCAAGGCGTCGTTCGTGCATATTCTTGACGAAGAAGGGAAGATCCAGCTGTATTTGAAATCCGATGAACTTGGCGAAGTGTATGAGAATCTCAAACTCTTCGATATGGGCGATATCATCGGTGCCGAAGGTTTTATCTTCCGTACTCGCACGGGAGAAGTTTCTGTGCATGTCGAGACATTTACGCTTCTTGCGAAAGCATTGAAGCCGTTGCCTGTTGTCAAAGAAGAAGTCAATGAAGAGACTGGCGAGAAGATCATCCATGATGCCTTCAGCGATAAAGAACTTCGCTACCGTCGTCGTTATGTTGATCTCGTCGCAAATCCGCATATCCGCGATACCTTCCGCAAACGCTCGAAGATCATTACGACGATCCGCCGATTCTTTGATGATCGCGGTTATCTTGAAGTCGAAACACCCGTCCTTCAGCCGATCTATGGCGGTGCCTATGCACGTCCATTTGTCACGCATCATAATGCACTTGATTTTGATCTTTATTTGCGCATTGCCGATGAATTATACTTAAAGCGTTTGATCGTCGGCGGGCTTGCCGAAGGTGTGTATGAGATCTCCAAAGATTTCCGCAATGAGGGAATGGATAAGAATCATTCTCCGGAATTTACGAAGGCGGAAATATACGTTGCGTATAAAGATTATCTCTGGATGATGGATCTTGTCGAGCAGCTCTTTGCTGAGATCGCACGCATCGTCACCGGCGGAGACATGAAGGTCACACAGAAAGACGGTAACGTTGTGGACTTTACTCCGCCATATCGCAGACTTTCCATGTACGATTCGATCAAAGAATATACAGGCATTGATGTCAGCGCAATGAATGAAGATGAACTTCGCGCCGCTGCGAAAAGCATTGGTATTGGCGTTGACCCGAATGCAGGTTCGGGAAAGATCATTGATGAGATATTCTCAGAGAAGGTCGAAGGCAATTTGATCCAACCGACATTTATCACGGACTACCCTCTTTCGATGTCTCCGCTTGCGAAGAGTCATCGCTCGAAGCCGGGATTAGTAGAGCGATTCGAATTGATGGTTAATGGACAAGAGCTTGCTAATTGCTTTAGTGAACTCACCGACCCGCTCGATCAACGCTCGCGCTTCGAGGAGCAATCACGTCTCCGCGCACGCGGCGACGATGAGGCAATGGTATTGGATGAAGATTTCCTCCGCTCGCTCGAAACAGGAATGCCACCCACCGCAGGTCTCGGCTTCGGCGTTGACCGCTTGACGATGATCATGACAGGCGAGGAATCCATCCGCGACGTCGTCCTCTTCCCCGCAATGCGGCCCGAGAAGTCAGTGAACTCATAAAAAGATCTATTTTCTGGCATATACATCAAATACGGAAGAGCTATAGACCAATTGATATTCGCGAGAAAATCTTGATGATTGGGGTATCATTTCATAATAATCAGTTGATTCTACAACTGGATTACGTTCACGTGCATCCATCTTTCCGTAGTGTAGCAAAATAAATTTGGGTTTTTTATCAAGAACGTAGTCCACATCAAATGACTTTCCCTCTTTACGCAGATGAGCTATATGTTTATCCATCAAGCCGTTCAGATCGATCATTCTCAAATGTTGGTTCTCATATCCAATAATACCAGCCTCACCACAAGCGAATAGTGTCGTACTATCAGAATGCTCCTTTAACCAATTACTTACGAGAAGATGCGATGGCAGTAGGTGTCCCGCAGCAGAAAAGAATGCTCCGCCGATCGTGGGTGCTTGTGCGCGAATCAGTGCTCTATTGGCGAACACATTGCCAAGAAGTAAGACGAACAGACAGAGTGTCACAAGGCTCAACGGTATATTCTTCCCTGTGAAATACCGATCATATATACCTCGGATACCTATTACCGTTAGTACAATTAGTAACGGAATAACGGGGACAATGAAGCGGAAGCCCGGCATCCAATCACCGGCTGAAAATATAATTACAAAGATCATGGAGGCAACAAGCGAAAACAAAAGAAGAATGAGACTATGATATTCCTTCAATTTGATGTACGCAAATGGTGTAAAGAGAAGACAAAGCGAACAAATACTTCCAAAACCGGCAATAGAATACTTGATCCCCTTTACATAACTTAACAAACCTCCCCCTGTTTTCGCAAAAAATGTGTTCGGTACTAACTCCTGATATGTGTTCCATCGCCAGACGAGGAAAACAATAAATGTCAAAAGGACAGGAATACTAACAAAAAGAATTTCCCTTTTTTCTTCCCGCGTTTTGGTAAGGAGAAAGCATCCAAATAGTAACACTATAGCGAGGAATATACCTTCAGGTCGGGAAAGAGTCATAAGAATAAGGGTGAAGGATGCTAAAAAATCCTTCGTCACTCTACTGCTATGCTCTGAAGCATTGAATTGAGTCAATAAGGAGACTGCTGAGATCAAAAGAAATGCCCATGACGTTGTCTCCATACCACTCATACTCCATGCAGCAAATATGCCATTAGAGATCAGTACAAGAACTCCCGATATTGCAATGATCTCTTTATAAGGGTCATTCATCAAAATTCTTTTAATAAAGCGATACAGTGCTACCAGTGTGAATATGGAGAAAACTACACTGAGCCCTTTTGCAAACCACAACAGTCCCATGGCATGATCACCCGAAAAGAATCCAAGTTTTAGTGGTATTGTCATCAGTACTACCCATAACCAATTAGAAAAACCCTCAACATTCTCACCAACGTTGTATACAAAACCATACCCATCGCTCACATTACGCGCGACACGCATGGAGATGAATGTATCGTCAATAGAAAAATTTATATAATCTATGAGTTGAAAAACATATAACAGAAATGCGGTCAGAAAAACGATCCATGTGAGTCTGCGAAGTTGTAGCATTGTAGTAGCTCCTTTCATATAGACAACCCTGCCTATTCTCTGTGGTTGTATATAATAAAAGGGTACAAATACTTGCCCTACTTAAACGGGAGCTATCTACGATGTATAAAAGGTGCATCTAAAAGTTACATCCCTTTGTCGTCGTATCTTTGCAAAAATTAATTCCTATTTTATGATACGATCTCTCATCTTTACTACAACTTGCTATCTTACACTACTATGCGCTACTTCGCTCTTCGCGCAGGAGAAGCACTATACGAAGGAGCGGCTCAGCAATAACGTGAATTCCGTGTTGACGGACATGAGCCCTTCTATCTCACCCGATGGGAAGACTCTGTATTTCATCGTTGAAGCTGCGCCAGAAAACTATGGAGTGATCTCAGGTGCCAAGGAGGACGACCAAGATGCGTTCTATTCCCAATTGCAACCCGATGGTACATGGGGCAAGCGCGTGCATTTTCCAAAGCCCATCAATAACCGAGGCTATAATCGTATCCTCACCTCTTCGGCGGATAACAACACGCTCATTGTGAAGAATCTTTATGACGATGAAGGAGAACCCGATGGCGAAGGTATTTCCATTAGCAATCGTACAGAAAATGGCTGGACGATTCCCAAAGCTATCAAGATCAAAGATCTGGTGAATAAAAACCGTTACTCCAACTTTACCGTATCAAGCGATCTTCAAGTTCTGATCTCTGCTATTGAAACCGATGATAGCTATGGCGATCAAGATCTCTATGTATCGCTGCTCAACGAAGACGGTGAATTCTCTGAGCCAAAGAATATGGGCAAAGTCATTAATACGGCCACATCGGATATGGCTCCCTTCCTTGCAGCTGATGGCAAGACGCTCTATTTTTCTTCCAACGGACATGGCGGATTTGGCGATAACGACATTTTCTTTAGCAAACGGCTTGATGATTCATGGACAAATTGGAGTGAACCTGTAAATTTAGGACCCGACATCAATGGTCCTGATTGGGATTCCTATTTTGTGCTTCCTGCATCTGGCGAGTATGCATATATGGTAAGCACGACGGAAGGCACAAACGAAGACATCTACCGCATCAAGCTCAAAGAAGAAGCAAAGCCTGACCCCGTCGTATTGGTATCGGGTAAGGTGCTTGACTGCAAGACGAAAATGCCTCTTTCTACGACGATAACCTATCGTGACCTCACTACCGATAAAGAGCTTGGCTCTGCGAGATCGAACCCAACCGATGGCTCTTACAAGATCGTCCTTCCCGCTGGCAAAAGCTATAGCTTCTTTGCGACAAAGGCGAATTACTACCCGATCAGTAATAGCGTTGACGCAACCAAGACTGAAGCATACAAAGAGATCACGCAAGACCTTCTCCTTTGCCCAATTGAAGTTGGAGAAACGATTCGTATTAATAACATCTTTTTCGAGTTTGCGAAAGCTGACCTAAAGGCAGAGTCATATCCTGAACTTGATCGCGTAGTCAAATTCTTGAACACGAACTCTTCGATCTCCATCCAAATATCGGGTCATACCGATAATGTCGGTAGTGAAGCCGATAATCTCAAACTCTCCGATGCACGTGCTGCATCCGTGGTTACCTATCTCACTTCAAAGGGGATCGATGCACCACGCCTCACCAGCAAGGGTTATGGCAAATCCAAGCCCGTTGCAAGCAATGATAATGATGAAGGCAGAGCGATGAATCGCCGCGTCGAATTCACGATCGTCAAGAAATAAACACATACTTCATCCAGCTCCAGAATCTTCGCTCGTTTAGGTAGCGAAGATTCTTTGCATTAGTATATGCTTCACGCTCAAAACTGATATTCCGATAGGCTTGATCGTGCGTCGGATACTGCATTCGGCGAAGTAGAAACTCCACAACGTAGAGAAGATAAAATGGGATGACCAACAGTTCGAGCTGTTGGCGAAGATGGATGCGCTCATGGTTCAAGAGCACTTCATCAATGATATAACCTTTCGGGAGGATGATAAACGGATAGATCGACACCACTTCCGCAGAGCCAGCCAAAAACCGCGTTATTCGGTCAGAATAAATGATCATCAGGTCAATAGAACACCAAAAGTCGAGATTATTTTCAACCTTTGGTCGCAAACCAAGATATTATTGGTCGCTTTCGGGTATATTGGTAGTAGAAAAAAAGTGAAAAAAACGGCTCTGGTTGAAATGAGAAGCAACCGTGAGCTATAAGGTCCTCCGCAAACGCTAAAACAATACAACACAGTATCTCTCACCATCACCACCCCGTTTCATGGCGAAACGGGGTATTTTTTTACATTTTTTTGTAGAGAGCCTTTTTCAATACAACGATGAAGCCAGATCTATATGCCTGGCATTGCGGACTTCGGAGCCGCGTTCGTATTCGACCAATCGCCAAATGTTGTGGTGAATATGATCGAGCGGGTCTTCGCCATTCAAGACGTGAATGCGGTCACGATGTTTTTCCGCAAGATACATATACCCTTGTTGAACGTGTGCATAGAATGTGCGCGATTCACTTTCGATACGATCTTCCCCTTTTCCCTTTCGACGGTTGATCGCCGTCTCGAGTGGCACATCAAGCAAGAACGTCAGATCAGGTTCTATCTCTGCCGAAGCAAGATTGTTGATATGCTCGATATGCTGAAGCGGGATCCCGCGCCCGAAACCTTGATAGGCAATGGTGGAATCAGTAAAGCGATCCAAAATAACAACAGCATCACGTTTCAACGCCGGAAGGATAACTTCTCGCACGAGCTGCGCTCTGCTCGCAGCAAAAAGCATGAGTTCTGCCTCTGCTGTAAGCGGATGGCTGAAGTTATGCTCAAGCAAAAGCCCTCGTATATGCTCTGATAACTGTGTGCCGCCGGGCTCGCGCAACAGAAGTGTCTCAATGCCATCTATCGTCAGACGATCTTTTAACAATTGCGCTTGCGTGGACTTCCCGCAGCCGTCTATCCCCTCAAATGTAATCAGCATTTGCTTTTCCTTTCAAAAATGTACAATGATACAGGTGAGATGCAGAACTTTCCACTACAAAAGTAAGGATATTTTCGCCGCATTCCAAATCTATAGAGGAAATTATTTATTGAGTCAAATCTCCCATATTACAACAAAGCTATCGCAACAATAAACCTCGTTCCTTTTCCGAGCTCGCTTTCGACACGGATCGTGCCGCCGTGTGCTTCGACGATGGATTTGCTGATGGCAAGCCCTAAGCCGAGCGAGCGAGCTACATATTCCGCGCCTTCGTGTGCTCGGGCTTGCTCAGTGCGGTAAAAGCGTTGGAAGACTTTCGACAGATCGTCAGCAGGAATCCCCTGCCCCGTATCGGCAACACCGAACTCCACCTGTGACTCTGCCTTACGTAAGAACATTATTACTTCCCCACCGCTTGGTGTGTATTTCAGCGCATTGTCAACGAGATTCATCAGCACTTGATAAAACTTTGTCGTATCTATTTCCACTTCTGTTTGGCGAAGTGATTCATCAAATGCTGTTTTGAATAACAATCCTCGGTCCGCTGAAAGGATTTCCGCATCTTCGGAAATAGAATCTAAGAACGAATAGATCGAGACCTTTTCCTTATCCAGCGGCAATCTATTATCTTCTGCTTTGGCGATGAGAAGTAGCCCTTCTACGATGCGCTGCATCCTTTCGACTTCTTCCATCATGCTTGTCAGAAGTTCAGCATTCTGCTTCGTATCGGATGATTGTGAATGTCGTTGCGCTTGCTCTATCTCGCCTTTCATAATCGCAAGCGGAGTCTTGAGCTCATGCGATGCATCGGAAGAGAACTGCGCGACCTGATCGTAAGATACTTGCAAGCGCGAGATCATCGAATTCAGTGTCTCAACAAGCTGGGTCAATTCTCTATCATTACGCGATGGCATCGTAATACGCCGTGAGAGATTACGTACACTTATCTCACGCGCCGTATCGGCAATGTCCTCGATGGGCTTGAGTGCCTTCCGTGCCAAGATCACACCACCGATCGTTGCAATGAGCAGTGCGATAGGGATGATATAGAGGAATGTAGAAAGAAGCCGCCCGATCGTTGCTTGTATATCTGTTTCAGGATAGGCAATGATAATGAGATAGCGGTCATTCGCGGCTAATGCACCTCGGAATGTCTGTCGCCCAACATTTTTCTCATCTAATGCACGTATCGAATCTCGTTGGGTTAGGCTATCAACTTTAAAAACCAAGCGCAGAG
>JBKJHR010000032.1:0-3986 GCA_046598695.1 Kapaibacterium sp. (SeqCode) | reverse complement strand
ATTGAATGGAAAGAACAAGAAAAAAAGCCATACTTTCTTGCTGTACAATGGCATCCTGAAAGGATGGATCTAGATAGCTCACTATCAGCCCCGCTTTTCGAGAGTTTTGTAGAGAATGTTGCAATGGCAAAATTAATATTGCCGAGGATGTAAAGCATCGGGGCAACAAGAAAAACTTTGCGCAAGAAACAGATTTCTCGCGCAAAGAAAAAGAATTGGGAGTAGATGCTTTGTTATGCGGTTGGCTTCTCGGCGTTCTTCATATTCTGCACTTCAAGACGGATCTCCTGAGCAACCTTCTTGAGGTCGTTCATTGCTTTGCGGACACGTGTGCCTGCTGCTTTGTTGCCTTTGACGTAGAACTTATCAAAGTCGTCTTCAAAGCTTTCGACCAATGCCTTCATGTTGTTAAATCTATCGTTATTTTCCATAGTTCGTTGTTTTTTAAATGATTGTGTAGATGATGCCTTTTACAAAATTTTTCGTTCGTGCTGACGGATACACCCCGAGAGCACGAGTTTCTGAATACAAAGATAAGACAAAATCAGGTGGATAGGGGTAGAAATGCACCAATTTGTGCCCTGTTGACTCGTAATGCTTCATAAAGACATATCCCATACGCTACCGAAACATTCAGTGAGTGTTTCGCCCCAAGCATAGGTATATCTACTGCAAAATCAATGAGTTCCAGTGCTTCGCGCCCTACTCCAGTGATCTCATTCCCGACGATTAGGGCGAGTGGGAAATCGGCTTGCGCTAGATCATATACCGAGCGGGAGGAATCGGTCAATTCGAGGGCTGCCACGCCAAATCCCATCTCACGGGCAACGGCTACTGCATCCTCCATATTCTCAAAATGACGGCTCGGGACAGTCCGGGTCGCCCCGAGAGCCGTCTTTTCAATCTCTGGTCGCGGAGGATGTGGAGTATAACCGACAGTAAATATCGCCTCTATCCGAGCACCGTCAGATGTACGAAAAATGGAGCCAACGTTATAGAGGCTTCGAATATTATCAAGGATCGCGATAAACGGAAAGCGATTATCAGCTGATCCGGCCTCAGCCTCCGTCAACCTCTTCCGTTCGATCTCCTCATGAATAAGTTTTTTCACCAGAGAGTATTACTGTTGCCCGCCAAGGATAAGCGGTAAGCCGTTCTTAGGATTGCCGACGACGACAACTTTAGTATTCGGCGAGTTTGCAAGTTTTTCAGTTGCTTCGATTCCCTTCCATTCGAGAAGAAGAGGAGTAATACCGAGGGAGACGATCTTTTGGAAATCCTGAATACCTTGCGCCTCAATGCGTTTGCGGTCGGCTTCTTGCTTCTCTTTTTGAAGGACGAATTCCATTTTCTGCGCATCTTGCTGAGCAGAAATCTTCGCATTGATAGATTGCTGAACTGACTGCGGAAGTTGGACGTCCCGCAAAAGTACATTCTCAAGCATCAATCCACGTTTCTTAAAGCCTTCATCCAAAAGAGTTGTCACACGAGTAACAAAATCCTCACGCTTGACTGAGTACAGATCAGTACTCACATAATTTACTGCTTTATCACGCAGTGCGGAGCGTATCTCAGGTCGGACAATTTTTTCAGTATAATCCTCACCGATTGTTCGATAAACAATCGGAGCCATAGAAGGAAGGAGGCGATATTGCACAGTAACTTCTAATTTCAGAGTTAGCCCGTCACTTGTGAGAACTTCGATAGCATCGTCACCTTTGATGGTTCCTTCCGAATGTGTTGCTGACATTGTATAAGCCTGAGTACGAACATCCATATTAGTAATCTCCACGAGTGGATTGATAACATGGAAGCCGCTTTCCAACCCCTCGGCTTGTACATTCCCAAAAAGTACCTGCACACCAACATTACCTGCCGGTACGACAGTCGCCGTCGCAAGTATTAAGAAAACAACGGCAACACCGAGTGCCGCTTTCCAAGCCAGACCAAATATCTTGTGACCATCGAACTGTGTGTTCGATGTCGCATTGTAACGCCCACGCGCAATGAATGCAGCGATAGCAACAAGAAGGAAAAAAATGAATCCACTAAACATAGTCGTATTGTGATTTTTAAGTGAGACGTAATAACAAAAACAAGTATAGATATAGTGCTAGATTTCATTACTCCCTATCTTGTCCGAATTACTCCGTATTTTCGCAGCAATGACAGAAATGACCGAGTTACTTCTTTTATGTCTTGCAGCATTCGTAGCAGGGTTTGTTGATGCTATTGTTGGAGGTGGTGGTTTGATCCAGATCCCAGCGGCTTTGATATTGATGCCCCATTATGCCGTTGCTACTGTTATTGGCACAACAAAGATCCCATCGTTCACCGGCACAAGCATTGCCGCATATAAGTATTCGCGTCATGTCAAGCTAAACTACAAACATCTCCTGCTCATGGCATCGCTTGCTATGTGCAGCGCATTCGTAGGTTCGCGACTATTAACACTCGTTAGCAATGATTTCATGAAGCCATTTTTGCTCGTGGTTCTCACAGTTGTTGCCATTTATACATATCTGAAGAAAAACTTTGGGATTCATTCAGAAAAAGATCATAGTGAGAGACAGCATATTATCTATGCCGTTTGTATTAGTATTTGTATCGGCTTTTACGACGGTTTCATCGGACCCGGAACAGGCAGTTTTCTCATCCTCGCTTTTATTACACTTTTGGGCTATGATTTCATGAAGGCAGGTGCGACAGCAAAATTTGTGAACCTCGCTACGAATATCGGCTCCATCACACTTTTTGCATTGAGCGGAAATATCATTTATAAAGTCGCTCTGCCCATGGCTATCTGCAACGGTATCGGCGGGTTCCTCGGCGCACGCCTCGCCATCCTACGCGGCAATACATTCATCCGTGTATTCTTTCTCATCGTTGTTATTGGCACAATGATCCGCTTTGCATACGATGTGTTTCTGAAATAAGGGCATCGCATCAACTTGTAAATAGATGATTTTCGTGCGGGTCACAGCTTTTGTATTATTTTTGCAGAGTCAGGGAATACAACCACTCACAGAATGGTATTCCATTGATTCTTTCATTCTTTGTTCTAATGATCACGAAAAAGGAGCACCACACTTCTTACGTGATGTAAATCATGCATCTTGTTGCTCAAATACTGAAGCGAAGTTCATTGACCACCCTAGTTGTGGTGATAAGTTGTACTATTGCATTTAGTCAAACCGAGGCACCTCATTACTTTTATGAACCGCTACCCCTTCCTTCGGGACAGAACGTTATGAACCTCGGGCTTTCCATTTCTCTTCTCCCTGCACCTATCGTAGAACAAGAATTGCCCGCACCAGCAATTGATTTTCAATTCAAACATGGATTCTCTGAGAGCTTTTCTGGATATGGAAGTGTATCCACCAATGTTTTTACCAATGTACTGTTTTTGGGAATGCAATATAATACCGGTGATGAAGATCTATCTTTTTCGATAGGTGATGCCTTTGGGGGATTTGCAGGCTTCATCAATTTCGGTGGCGAATTCGACAGAAATACTGCAGCTGCTCTGGCAAACGTCCCTACTATTCGCGTAGGACATCGGTTCGGTACTGTCGCATTCAGCGCCTCTCTCTCCAGTACCTACGTGATCTATGCTGATACTCATGTTGGCTCTCTCGAAGATCAAGGTTTACGCTCACGATTCAACGATGTCTATTTTACCTTTGCTCTCGAAGAACCATTCTTCGGAACAACACATATTTCAACAGGCATAAGCGTTACGTATTCTCGTACCCCCTACCAAATATGGATGCTCTATAATGTGTTCGACCAGTATTTGCTTATTCCTGAATTCTTTTTCTCATTCAGATTATGAAAAGAAGAATAATCATTTTTACCCTCTCCTTTTTGTGCGGATTCGCAGTTGTATCACAGTGGAATACATCGGATGCACATGCACAAACAAAGAACGGTCACTCGGATGATACACTTTCACGAGTAGAAATATATCTAACAGTAGGCCCGAT
>JBKJHR010000242.1:0-3143 GCA_046598695.1 Kapaibacterium sp. (SeqCode) | reverse complement strand
ATGGTTCAGCGCGAAGAATTCCGCCGTCAACGCGAGCAAATGGCAATAGAACTCGCCGCTAAGCAGAAAGAGCTTACTGCCATCGCTCTGCAAATGGCGAAGCAGAACGAAATGCTTGGCAAACTCACCGAGCAACTGCGCACTATCCCTACTGGTGGCAGTGAGGATAAACGCAAGGCTTCTGCGATCCTCTATGAGATAGATCGGATGCGCAACAATGATTCAGATTGGCGAATGTTCGAGAATCAATTCGATTCGATCCATGCTGGATTCAATACAAGTCTTCTCGATCAATATCCCATCCTCACACCAAAAGAAGTTCGGATATGCGCATTGATGCGATTAAATCTTTCGTCGAAAGATATTGCTAACACATTGGCGATCTCCCCGCGCACCGTAGAAGTTCATCGCCTGACGATCAGAAAAAAAATGAAGCTCAAACAAGCCGATAACTTAGCGACGCATTTTGCGGCAATGTAGCCGCTCTAAATAGTGTCATTCTGAGCGTAAGCGAAGAATCTCTTGAGTTTGGCAGTCTGCTTTTCCTCGAGGGATCCTTCGCTCACGCTCAGGATGACGTAATGGTCTAAGTGAGACGCACTCAATAGTAACTCAGAGTTTCTTAGTTTGTCTCTACCCCTAAAAAATTATTCACGACAAAGAAGAATTGTTTCTTTTGTTCGACGAACGGAAAATGCCCGCAATGCTCTATCTCGGCAACGTGTGAGTTAAGAATGCGTTCGGATAGATCGCGTATTGCTCGTTTCGGCAGAGGGTCATAATCTCCATGGACGATCAGCACAGGACATTGGATAGAGCCTAGCTGTGATGAGAGATTATAAAACCAATTATCCGGTTGCATATACCTGGGCACCTTAGCACGTGCAAGAAAATCCTCCGGCAGGGTGAGCGTCAAGCTATCAATATATTTTTTATCGTAGAAGGTCGTCTTGAACGTATTACGAAATATCTTCTCGTATGCTGTTGACTTGCCTTGTTGAAATTCCTTCGTACGCATAATGCCCATGCGCTCTATGCTATCGGCTGTGGTGAATCGTTTGCGTTGCGTATCTGCGGCGATGACCGTGAATTGCGGATGGTGGCTTGAAGGGTTGACAAGAATTAACTTCTCAAGATGCGCTGGATACTTCATCGCATAATGCTCGGCAAGCAATCCTCCGAATGAATGCCCGATCAGCGATAACTTGTCAATACCGAATGCCTTGCGCATTTCCTCAACGTCATCGATCATATTCGTTAGACTCATGGCAACAGAATCGATCTTTGCATCCGATTTTCCACAGGCGCGTTGATCGAAGAAGAAGAGTTTGTGATGTTTGGCAAGCTCCAGCATCTGCGGAAAAAAGTAGGACATATTGAGTCCCGGACCTCCATGCAAGATCATCACGGAATCACCTTCACCGACGGTCTTATAGTAGAGCTTCGTGCCGTATATATCTTTATATCCCTCTTCCCACTTCAATGTATCTGCCGAAGGAATAGCAAACGCACCACGAGCTGAGAATGCAATGAGGAGAAAAACAATGATCTTTTTATCTATACCGAGCATCGTATTAATGGATAACGTGAATTGGCAGCATCTTCATGCCTGCCGCGCTCCGTACAACACAAAAATATACGGAAGTAGCTTCCGCGCTGAAATCAAGATCATACGTGACAGAATTATCTGCTACCACAGACCGAGACATAGGCACATGAATCTCTTTCCCCGTTGCATCATAGAAAGATACCGTTACACTCGTAGCATAGATACCATCAAGTGAGAGCGATGTGCGTCCATGAGTTGGGTTTGTACTCAGATACGCATTCAGCATCGGAAACGTTGGGGTCGTTGGTGTACTGCTATGATCTTTCAGCGTGATGCGATAAATCGCAGCAACTCCCATATCACTTGAAAGAAACATGTCATATCCCGACGAATCCTGAATGATGCCACACGGGCGGCTCCAATAACCGTAATGAACGGAGTCAGTGAGAAAGCCTTCAAGAAATGTGGAGACGCTCCATTGCTTTTGAATATCATTGTACTCTGTTTTTATCACATTATATCCCACACCAACCGATCTTCCTGCACCAGAGCTTCCATGAATCGCAACGAATGCAGTCGTTGGAGGAGCTTGAATATAGACACGGGGGTCGTTATAGAAGAGAATTCCCATTGGCGTTGAATGCGGCGGTATGAAAATATCCCCGACCTGCATCGAAGCAACCTTCAGCGTATCTGCATGAGTAATTGGTAAGATCGCTTTGTATTCGTCTGCGGCATTAAGATCCACCCACGTCTTCTCGCCGTATGCAAAGGGCCAGCCGTAATATCCATCTTCCTTCACTTCGGTAATTATTTCCGGAGGGATGCCATCACCAAGTCCATCTCTATCAGCATTCGTCGCCCATAGTGTCCCGTTGGGATGCAATGAAAGCCCTATCGCATTGCGCAATCCGCTTGCATATACTTTCTTCCCTGCCCCACTTTTTCCTTCGAGATCAAATCGCAAGATTGCGCCACGTTCTTCTCGCTCTTCGCGGCAGGCATTACATGACGCGCCGACACTTACATACAGATATTTCTTTATACTATCAATGAGTATCGTGCGCGTGAAATGATTGTAGGGTCCTGTGGATGGGATGTTCGTATAGAATGGCGTGATCTCCGTTTCGTAAGATCCGTCAGCGTCCGTATCTTGAAAACGTCGGATGCGCGTCGGCTCGGCAATGTAGAGAGTATTCTTATAAAAGGCAAGGCTATGCACCGTATCAACGTGGGGCGTAACGGCGATCGCAGTATCGGCAATGCCATCATGATTCTTATCGGGCAAAGCAAAGATGAAGCCTGTCTTCATATCGGCGACGTGCAAGACCTGCTTCGCATCATACGCCATAAAACCAGCGCGAAAAAGCGGCTCGCCTGCATAAAAGACGCTTATCTCATACTGCCCATCTATCGAAACGCTGCGAGGTACTCCCAGAGCATCCTTGAACTTGTCAGGAATGATAAGATTCTGCGGCGCGAGTTGGGCGTACGAAATACTTGCAATAAAGAGGAAGAATGCGACAGAAGTTTTCATCACGGTGTAACAATGTTTTTATACTTTAAGAACACTTCAGCATCGCAAAAGTTACGA
>JBKJHR010000145.1:0-3412 GCA_046598695.1 Kapaibacterium sp. (SeqCode) | reverse complement strand
GGTTTCTGACGAGGGGTCAAAAGGGACATATTTTTAGCCGAAAGTTCAAATTAGGACACTACCCGAAAAAGAGTATTTGAATTATTTCCTAAGCGCGAGTGGTTTACCCCCTCGCGCTTTCGGTTTCTTTAGATAGGATGTATCATTCTCATGGCAAAAACATTAGTAATAGTAGAATCGCCTTCAAAAGCGAAAACGATCAACAAATATCTCGGCTCCGCCTATACCGTGGTGGCTTCGGTCGGGCATATCAAAGATCTTCCGAAGTCAAAGCTCGGTATTGATTTTGATAATGGCTACCTTCCGCAGTACATCACCGTCAAAGGGAAGAAGGATATCGTTGATAACATGAAGAAGCTCGCCAGCACGGCGAAAGAAGTCCTGATAGCGACCGATCCTGACCGTGAGGGCGAAGCCATTGCCTACCACATTCAGAATGTCATCGCTGATAAGACCGATAAGATCAAGCGCGTGCTCTTCAACGAAATCACGAAGACGGGTATTGCCGAGGCAATGAAGCATCCGCGTGAGGTGGATAGAGCGCTCTTCGATGCACAGCAAGGTCGCCGCGTGATGGATCGCATTATCGGCTACGAAGTATCTCCGTTCTTATGGAAAGCATTCATCGGCAAGAATGCACAATCACTTTCGGCAGGACGTGTGCAATCTGTTGCACTGCGTTTAATTTCCGAGCGTGAAGATGCGATCGACCGTTTTCAGCCGATCGAGTATTGGAATCTCTGGGCAGATTTTACGACATCAACAACGGAATTCCCGATCCATGCACGTCTCATTGCCGTAGATAATAACGAGTTCAAAAATCCTGAAGGCTCGATGCAGGATATGTCCGAGGAAATGAAGACGCGCTTCATCCCGGATTCGGTAACAGTGACGGGCTATGCCCGCGATGCACAGGAGAAAACATATCGTATCTCGTCGCTTGCAACGCGAGAGGTTAGGAAGACAGCACCTGCCCCGTTCATTACAAGTTCATTGCAGACAGCGGCAAGCTCTGCGCTCAGATTTAATCCGAAGCGCACAATGGGTTTGGCGCAGAAGCTCTATGAAGGTCTCGAACTTGGCGAACAAGGTTTGACGGGACTCATCACCTATATGCGTACTGACTCCACGCGCACATCCGATGAAGCGCGTAACATCGCTATCGGTTACATCGAAAAAGCGTACGGCAAAGAGTATGTAGGACCCGAACGCAAAGAAAAGAAAAGTAAGAACGCACAGGAAGCCCACGAATGTATTCGCCCAACCGATCCAACACTCGAACCTCGGATGGTGCGCCGCTTCCTTGATGTGCAAGATAAAGCTCTCGGCGATCTGTATGAATTGATCTGGCAGAGATTCATCGCAAGCCAGATGGCTCCTGCCGTTCTTGACCAAACAACGGTCGAGATCGAATCAGATAATACTGGTGGCAGCAAATATCGCTTCCGCGCAAGCGGATCGGTCATCAAGTTCAGAGGCTATATGCAGCTGCTTGACGATACCGACAAAGAAGAAGAGAAGACGAATGACGATGAACGTCGTTTGCCCAATGGCATTCAGAAAGATCAGACGGCGAACTTGGAAGCTCCGCAAACTCAGCGAAGCGAAACAAAGCCCCCGCCACGCTTTAGCGAATCAAGCCTCGTCAAAGAATTAGAATCGCTTGGTATCGGGCGTCCTTCGACGTATGCAAGCATCGTCGGGACGATCCAAGACCGACTGTATGTAGAGCAGAACGAACGAAGGCTCTATCCGACAGAGCTTGGCAGATCGGTCAATCGTATTTTGGTCAAGAGCTTCCCAGAGATCTTCAACGTGAACTTCACGGCGCAGATGGAAGATGAGCTTGATACCATTGCCACACGCGAGCGTACCTACGAAAGCGTGATGAATGATTTTTACATTCCATTCAAGAACGTCTTATCACAAGCAGATGAACGCCTCTCCGAAGAGATGCCGAAATTCACCTGCCCTGCATGTGAATCGGCAAAGGTAGAATTGAAATCAGGTTGGTTCGGATTTTATCTTGATTGCCCTGATTGTGGAAAGAAAACATCCGTCAAGAGCATTGGCAAACCACCGCCGGAAAAACTCGGTGAAATTTGTCCTGAGTGCAAAGAAGGCGAATTACTTCTGCGCTCAAGCAGATTCGGAAAGTTTATCGGATGCAGCAGATACCCGACGTGCAAATACACGCGGCAAATACCGACGGGCATCAAATGCCCCAAGTGTACGATCGGCGACATCGTCCAACGCAAGGGTGGAAAGGCAAAGAGATCGTTCTGGGGATGTGCGAGATATCCTGAATGCGATTTCATCTCGAACGATAAACCTGTCAACAAGACGTGCCCAAGCTGCAACAACAACTGGCTTGCAACGAAATGGAATAAATCCACCGGCAACTTCTTGAAATGCCCGCAATGCAAAAAAGAATTCACCGATGAACTCCTGGAGTTCTCGGAGAAAGCAGCGAAGTAGGCATTTTACATATCCCATAGAGACTTGTATGTGTGCGTTTCGGATGTAAAACTAACTTCCTCGAAATGTGTTGTTTCATTATCTACATCCATTACATAATGAAAAATATCAGACTCACACTGTCGATTTTTATCCTTGCAGTTCTCTGTTCGTCAAAGATATATTCGCAAGCACCTGGGATAAAAACGGCAAAGTGTTTTGGGGGTGTTAAAGACGACCTTGGACTATCACTCATCAGAACATCTGATGGTGGATATGCCTTTGCAGGTGTAACAAGTTCGAATGACGGTGATGTCTCGGATTTACATGGTAAGAATCCTGATGTGTGGGTAGTAAAACTCAATGCTCAGGGTATGATAGAGTGGCAAAAATGCTACGGCGGCTCTGGCACTGACGGAGCGTCCTCTCTTATTCAAACTCGCGATGGCGGCTATGTACTTGCGGGTCATACTGATTCTAAAGATGGTGATGTTGTTGGTTCTCATGGTGGTGAGGGTGAAGATGCATGGATCATTAAACTTGACAGTGTTGGAACGATCCAGTGGCAAAAGTGTGTGGGCGGGACTAAGCAGGATGGGGCATCTTCTATTATTGAGAATGCTACTGGGAGCTATATCTTCATCGGCACGACTGAATCTAACGATGGGGATGTTAGCGGAAATAACGGTAAACTCGATCTATGGATTGTAGAACTTACTTCTTCTGGCGATGTACATTGGCAGAAATGTTATGGTGGTAGCCAAAATGATTTTGGATATTCATTGGTCCAAACTGTTGATGGAGGATATATTCTCTGTGGCACTAGTGAATCTAGAGATGGTGACGTTTCCGGTTTTCATTATGGCTATGATATTTGGGTGGTGAAGATAGGGTCTTGGGGGGCATTAGAATGGCAGAAATGTCTAGGTGCCTCCATCGTCATAAGATCCACCTA
>JBKJHR010000033.1:0-8896 GCA_046598695.1 Kapaibacterium sp. (SeqCode) | reverse complement strand
ATCCTACTCATTTATGGTTAACGATCCACGAAAGTGTGGGGCATCCAACAGAGCTTGATCGCATTCTCGGTTACGAAGCAAATTTCGCGGGTACGAGCTTTGTTGATGCTCAGAAAGTAGGAAGATTTACCTATGCAAGCGACCTCGTAACGATCGTTGCAGACCGCACACAAGAAGGTGCACTTGCAACTGTTGGATATGATGATGACGGCTGTCCTTCAGAAGAATATCCGATCATTAATAAAGGTGAGCTTGTTGATCTGCAAACCACACGCGAACAAGCGAAGATGATGGGGCAACAGAAATCCCATGCACAGAGCTACGCACAAGGATGGTGGAGTGTGCCATTTCAGCGTATGCCGAATGTGTCGCTCAAACCCAATCCTGCTAAATTATCTTTCGATGATCTTGTGAAAGATACGGAAAAAGGAATTCTTATTAAAGGTAATTCAAGCTATTCCATAGATCAACAACGATATAATTTCCAGTTCACAGGACAAGTAGCTTACGAAGTCAAGAATGGGAAGATAGGTGATATGCTCCGTGATGTTGCTTATCAGGCGACTTCACGTGATTTCTGGCGGAGCTGCAATGCCGTCTGCGATGCAAGTTCGTATATGCTCGGTGGTGCAATGAATGATGGCAAAGGCGAGCCTATGCAATCGAATCCTGTTTCGCATGGATGCCCTGCTGCACGTTTTAGGAAAATAAACGTGATCAATACGAAAACGCAATCTGCGAATGCACGGACGAACATGATAGATTACAACGAATAAGCAAATTGTCATTCCGAAGGAGTCCGCCTAGCGGACAACTGAGGAATCCCCTAACTTCTTCGCATACCTTAGGAGATTCCTCAGTCGCTCTTGGGTCGCTCCTTCGGAATGACACCACTAGGATAGAAATTAAAGATTCAACATTCATAACTACTCACGAATGGGTTACAATAAAGACATTCTCTCGGCTCTGGAATTAGATACACTTTCCAAGAAGATCGTCGGATTTTCTAAGTCGGAATGGTGCGAAGTCAGCATAGACTCCGCTCACTCTGCGAATTTACGTTACGCTGCAAATACAGTGACCACAAGCGGCTCGCACACGAATACCTCAGTAGGTATCACCTGTGCCAATGGAAAAAAAGCGGGTAGCGTCTCGACCAATGATCTATCAGATGATGGATTGAGCCGTGCGGTAAAACGTGCTGAGGAGATCGCATCACTTTCGCCTGATAATGAGGAGTTAGTGGCTCCGATCACTGATAAACAGAAATATCTCCGCAGTGCGCAGTTCGATATTTCTACATCTGACATGGAATATGCGGCGAATGAACGCGCCCGAATTTCTGATCAATCTATCAAAGAAGCCAGAGCACGTCAGCTAGTTGCAGCAGGGTTCTTGGAGACCGTTGTTTCACGTAATGCCTATAGAAACTCAAAAGGAATCTTCGCAACCGACCAAAAGACACGTACAGTATTCTCAACGACAGTTCGCAAAGAAGACGGCTCGTCAAGCGGTTGGAATAAGCGCGCTTCTCATGCGATCGCTCGCTTAGAAGCAAACACTGCGATCAGTCATGCTGTAGATAAATGTCTTGCATGGGAAAGTCCGAAGGAGTATGATCCAGGAGTATACAAAGCCATCTTAGAACCATCAGCGACTGCTGATATGCTTCAGCAGCTTGTGTGGTCACTCGATGCACGTTCAGCTGAAGAGGGTAGAAGTGCATTCTCTCGAACGGGCGGCGGCACTGCTCTTGGTGAGCAACTTCTCGCGGAGAATGTCCATATTTATTCTGATCCGAATCACCCAATTGTCCCAGCTGGTATCTATACTGATGGTGGGTTGGCATCTGGGCAAGTTGATTGGTTTACAAATGGCAAGCTATCAAACTTCCAACGTTCTCGCTATTGGGCACAGAAAAGTGGAAAGCCTGCCCAACCCGGTCCAGCGAATATGATATTAGAAGCGGGTGGAACTATGCTGCCTGAAGATTATCTTACGACGATCAAAGATGGTTTACTTATAACGAGCTTTTGGTATATGCGTGATGTAGATAATCAAACCTTACTGAAGACGGGATTAACTCGTGATGGTCTCTTCATGGTTGAAGATGGAAAGATCAAACACGGAGTGGTGAATTTCAGGTGGAATGAATCGCCACTTGCACTCTTTAAGAATATCATTGGTGCATCAAAGCCCGTTGCAACCGCTCCCCGCGATGGATGGGATGGCATCCCCATG
Organism: Kapaibacterium sp. (SeqCode); assembly: GCA_046598695.1. Taxonomy (GTDB): domain Bacteria; phylum Bacteroidota; class Ignavibacteria; order Palsa-1295; family Palsa-1295; genus JBKJHR01. The sequence goes on along the minus strand of JBKJHR010000033.1, from coordinate 6,655 downwards.
CTTTGTCCGCTTATCGTTACAAGCGGCTTCAACTTCTCGACAATAAGCGATGCTATATAAAAAAAGTTATCTCTACAAACTTTTACTTTTGAATACTAAATCTATATAAACCACCTCCACCTGCCGCATACAATGTGTGAGTAGGTGTATCGTATTCAATATCCCAAATCATGTCATCATGTATCGAACCAATAGGTAGCCATGAATCGCCGCTATTATTACTCATATAGATACTTGAGGCACTATAATCTCTGTCAATCCAACCGAATTGACCGATAAAAATTCTCTTTGGATTATTTTTATCTATATCAATCGCCCACAGACTTGCAGGTGATCGTAATGTTTTCCAGGACTTACCACTATCATTACTTCGCATAACACCATCTGTAAAGTTAGAACCCGAACGTGAAAGTATCGCATAAATATCTTTACCATTAATACTGAGAATTTGCGGTACTTCATCTATATTTCCACCTTTAGAGTACGATGTCTTTACCCAACCAGTATCACATCGCCGATAGATAGTAGCGGGTTCTGTTCCAATAAGTCGTACAGATGCAGCGTTAAATGATGATTGATAATACGTACAAATTTTGGAGATCGTTTGGGGTGAGGGCGTATCATCAGTTATATTCCATGTTGTACCAAAGTTTGTGGATATGTAGATATGTGCAGGAACTCTTGAAGCAAATGAAAGCATGTCGTCAAATAGGTACATTGATTGACCGTTTGAGGAAGCATCTAAGACCTTCTTAAATTGCGTTCCATTATCTTCAGATTTGTAGATTCCTGCGACTGAACCTGAGCCAATACAATTTAAAATGACTCTATTCGTATCGCCTTTTGATAAAAGTATTTGCCTAATACCAATCTCTTTTGGGAATTCATATACCAAAGACCATGTGTTTCCTGTATCATTTGATCGAAATAAACGCCATGTACTCGCACAATACAAAGTAGAGGATTTTAAAGGATTGATGGTAATAGATTCAGTATGTTGAGTGCGCAACTGAGAATGTTGCCCTCTCGAAGCTGTTGAAAATAAAAGAATTAAAGAAATATTTAAAATAATTTGGAATTTCATGGTTTATGTTGTATTTTTGTACTTGTTGTTAGACTGATGTTATGACAAAAAAACTAAAAAAAGTAGTCTTCATTTTATGCGTTGTTTGTGTTGCTCAAGCAACTAACGCTCAATGGATATGTCCAGATTCCGCAAATCAAGCCTCTTGGTTAGCTAACCAAGTGCGTGTTTATATGGATACTACCGTTTCATGTGATTCAGGCAGGGGCTGTGGAACAAACGAACGCTTTGCGAAAATCACGATAGAAGTACCTCCCGATACTTCATGTCGTTGTAAAATATCGTGGGTAGAAATAAACGACAAGGTTCAACATACTCAATTCCGTGTATGTAGTGCTAAACCTGTAAATTCATTCTGCGAAGATGAAGATTGGATGCTTGCAAATTTTCATGACCATATAATGGATAGTCCAATTAATTACTACCCAGCTTCGCGTGATTCATGCGGTATAGCAGAGGCAAAAGCTCTTTTTCCATATTATTGCGGTTGCCCAAATTTGCAAGAATGTTCTTTAATGAATAGGTGTGCTAATGATTATCATCCGAGGAAGCTTGAAATTTTTATTGCGTGGGACAGAAGTACGGATACTGAATACGATCCTTTACTTCATTTGAAAAGACACGACTTCTATCTAAAAATATACATTGACTGCGGCAATAGATCAGTATGGCAGGAATATAATTGTACCCCTTCGCAGCTCTTTCTTACAGTTTGTGATAATAACCCAACCATTCCTGCATATCCAGGAGCTATACGACTTCGATTTTAAGAGAGGATCTTACAATGAAAAAAGCATTAACGGTTTTTGTTGCTATCTTACTATTTGCTTCCCTTGTAAAAGCACAGTCCTATTGTGATAGCTGTTACAATACGCAAATTTGTGATACCTGCTATAATGGAGCTTGTGATGTAGCTCCTGATAGCTTATGCAGTAATTTCGTAATTTCACATCCGACTAACCCAGCTATTTTTAACAGTGTACCTTTCCTAGGTGGATGTGACGTATGCTTTTCTCAAAACCGGCCAACGACTTGTTATAATTTTGCAATAAAGAACATCTCTACCGATTGTTTCCTTTGTAAGGTTGAGATTTTTAGTTGTGATACCTTTCTTGTCTGTTCCACAATTATTCAAGACACAGGTGCATCACCCAGTGATACAGGTTCGTGCCGCTATGTTTGGGGTTCGCCACCACTAACTCGCAGAGGGCGTTTAATACCAGGTGAGCCTGACTCCACGCACATTCTTAATTGCAAGCACAATCAAACAGATTGCAATACTTATCCGTTGACCTTGGTACCCTTTCCTGCCTTGGCAACAACTAATGACCCCAACTGTATGCCGAATGGACTTTGCGGGGTAGGTCCAGGAAAGCAACTTGACTTTAGAATCTGTCTTATCGAAAAGCGAAGATTTAAGAGACTGACGATAAGACTTTATTATTCCTGTCCCATTGGAACAGGTATGAAAACCTGCAAACGTGTAGTCATGTGGGAGAGTCAGAATGACATTAATAATTTCTAAAACAATGTATAACTTCTTTTTTTACTCTCTGTTCCTTTTTTTGTTTTTGTCAAGTGCACATAATGAAGCATCTTGTCAAAAATTCGGTAATATAAGTAGTACATTCAACGTACTTGTTATTGACACTGATGATAATCTCTATACTTTTGGAGATAATAGTGGTGCGGGGGTTGGTCATGTGAGTGATGTATTTCTTCCAACGCTGGTACAAAAGGATGTTGCAAGCAGTGGTTGGGCAGATGCTACCTCTGAATATTATATGGGGCTTTACTTATCCAAATCCGGAACCCTGTATTTTACGGGCTATGATCCATTACTCACTCCACCCTCATTAGGAAAAGATCATCTTTACTACCCGACACCAGATGTCAAACCATCAGGTGTCAATAAATTTATCTCTGTTGATTGTGATGCGACGGGCTTTTGCATAGCGTTAACGGATTCTAAATGGTCTTATAATTGGGGGCAGATATATAAGTACTGGACTTATACGATCAAAATACCACCATATGAAGCGATTGAATATCCAAAGGGTGTAACAAAATGGATAAAATCAGCCGTTGGTTATAAAGCTTCTTTTCTACTTAGTAATGACAGCAACTTGTATGCAATGGGGTTAGGGGAGTATGGGCAATTAGGGATGGGTGACACAATATCTCGTACAGGTTTTACTTTAGTCGGCAACCCTGAATCTCCTAAAAAATGGAAGGCAATGGCAACAGGCTATGGATTCACTGTAGCTATAGATAATATGGGAAAATTGTATAGGTGGGGTCAGTTCCGTTTTCTTGATGATGGAAATAAAAATGATAGTTCTATTCGTCTAAATCCTGAACCAGTGCCAAATCCTGACAGTGTTACGTGGGTTGATGTAAAGATAAGCCCCAATTCTACCGTCGTTGGATTAACTGCTGACGGCAAAATATATACTTGGGGTGGAATACTCCCTTATACATTGGGTATCCCTGGTTTTTATAAAATTATTTTTGAGCCAAAACTTCAACCTTTTCCAGATGGAGTAACAAAGTGGACGCAGATTGCAGTCAATTCTCTATCAGGTTATGCTATTGACGATAAGTGTAACCTTTATGGCTGGGGTCAAAATCAACATAATAATTTAGGTGTTGATAGAAGGGATAAACAGTATTTTGAAGAGCCAACTTTCATCAAACAATTTTGTCAGACGAATGCTGTGAATTACCATCACTATTCGGATCTACAGATACCGAAAAACGTGGTGCGTACCTTCCCTAATCCTGCAAGTCTGAATACAACGATTATGTTTTCTACTGAGAAAGCCGGTTTTGCAACGGTAGGTATCTACTCCTTAACAGGTTATGAAGTGCAACGAGTTTATGCCGAAGTCTTAGATAAAGGCGCACATAAACTCTATATCCCACTTGATAAAATCCCAAGCGGAAAATACTTCGTATCCGTACAAAGTGCCGACGGGATTTCCTCTGCATCATTGGTTGTAGAAAAGTAATCCTTATATCCCCAACACCAACTTTGCAACGCTAAAGTAGATGACGAGGCCTGTTACATCAACGAGGGTTGCGACGAATGGTGCGCTTGAAGCTGCGGGGTCGTAACCAAGGCGGCGTAAGATGAGCGGAAGCATAGAGCCTGTCAACGTACCCCACATTACCACTCCGAGCAAAGCACCGAAGATCGTAATTCCGACAAGTATCCAGTTCGGTCCGTAAATATCACTAAATACGGACCATGCCGAGATTCTCAGGAAGCCGATGATGCCGAGTATAAGTCCGAGGAAAAGTCCTGCAATGAGTTCGCGCCGCATGATCCTCCACCAATCTTTTAACGTCACTTCACCAAGCGCCATCGCACGAATAACGAGTGTTGAAGCCTGCGAACCAGTGTTGCCACCTGACGAAATAATAAGAGGAAGAAAGAGCGAAAGCACAATAGCTTTACTTATCTCAGCTTCAAAGAATCCCATTGCCGTTGCAGTAAACATCTCGCCGATAAAGAGTATGACAAGCCAGCCGGCACGCTTTTTGATAAGTGTAAACATCGAAACGTCCATGTACGGCTCATCAAGAGCTTCCGTACCGCCCATCTTCTGCATATCTTCTGTTGCTTCTTCTTCGACAACGTCGAGCACATCATCGATGGTCACAACTCCGAGCAGATGCCCCTGAGAATCGGATACGGGGAGTGCATCACGGTCATACTCACGAAATACTTCGATCGCTTTTTCCTGATCGTCTGTTGCTGTAAGGGAGACGAGACTTTCATCCATCAGGTCCTCAACCTTTGCATCAAGTGAGGAGACGAGGAACTTGCTCATCTTTACGTCGTCTATCAATCTGCCGCGATAATCTACGACATAGATCATGCTCAGATTTTCACTTTCCTTCCCATGCTCACGGACGAAGTCAAGAACTTGTCTGACCGTCCAGTCTTCATGGACGGAAATGTAATCCGGTGTCATCAATCTGCCGATAGAATTTTCCGGATACCCAAGCAATTCAATAGCGACTTTTCGCTCTTGCGGCGAAAGAAGACTGATGAGCTGTTGCGTGATCTGTCCTGGGAGTTCTTCTAATAGCAGTGTACGATCATCAGACGCCATCGTATTGAGAATGTCGGCAACTTCTGTCTGACCAAGCAGGCGAAGGAGCTGTTCCTGTGTTTCGAGGTCAACGTACTCGAATACGTCTGTGGCGAGGTCACGGGGGAGGAGGCGAAAAACGATCGCCTTATCTTCGAGTTCGACGTCTTCGATCACGTCTGCAACTTCAGGAGCAGACCATTCTGAGATGGTTTCTTTCAGAGCAGCAAAATCACGCAAAGCGATGATCTCATTGATCTCCGGCTGTAAGAGTTTTCCGAGCATGGTAGTACTCTCCTATAGATTAACGCTCTCGAAAAAATGAGAGCAGGTGGTTGATATGTCATCCCGATACATATTGCTGGAGGAAAGATCGGGTGCTCTATATCGAAGAGATTTGATCTTACCTCAGAAGAGTTCGAGGTGCCGACGGCGGTTTGTTTGAGTCTTTCATACTTTTAATGAGTATGCGCCATTAACAATGCCAGAGAGTGAAAACGTTGCCCAAAAGGGGTATTTCATGGAATAATAAACTATTATCGGGAAAAATATCTTTGAAACAAAGCCTGATAAGAGGTGTCATTAACTATAGACGATGAAAACGGATTATAGGTCATATAGCGATACCGAAATCTGTAAGCTCCTCAATGAGCCTGCACCGATTCGTGATCTTGCTTTTAGCGAGCTATATAGCCGTTATTCTACCCGCATCCATCTCTATTGCCGACGAATCCTTGGCAACGATGCGCAGGCAGATGATATCTTTCAAGATACATTCATTCGGTTTCTCCGCTCAGTAGAGAAGGAGACCCAGATGACAAACATTCCGGCGTATCTCCTCCGTATCGCCCGTAATCTTTGCTTGAATGCCAAGCGTGATGAACGTCCGAATGTGCCGATCGAAGACTTCCAAATGCCCTACGAGGATAGAAGTGTTGAGACGGCAGAAATATCAAGTTTGGTGGCAATGTCACTCGAACTTCTCCCCGAAGAATATCGCGAAGCACTCACATTGCAGGCGTATGGCGGATTGAGCTACTTGGAGATCGCCACGATGCTTGGCGTTCCGGTGACGACAGTTCGTAATTGGATCGTTCGTGCAAAAAAGCAGATGCAGGAGATATTGAAACCGTATTTGCGAGATGAACCATTTGTTATTAATCAGAAGCTGAAGAGGTCGAACAATGACTGAGCACGTTTTTACACCAAATGAATTGATCTATTTGCTGCTTGATGGCGAAGCATCGCCTGCGCAGCGAGATCAAGTATTTCAGGCTCTGGCTCATGACCCTGAGCTTCAGCATGAGTTTGATAATGCACTCAAGCTCAATAATGCTTTTGAGCAAGAATTGAAGTCTGCGAAGCCATCGGGCTTGTTGATGGCAAGTCTCTTTGAGAAGGCAGGAATGATGACCGTTGGTATTGGGGGAGGAGCAGCCGTTGGCACGGCAGTTTCGACAGCCGTAAAAAC
>JBKJHR010000218.1:0-8975 GCA_046598695.1 Kapaibacterium sp. (SeqCode) | reverse complement strand
AATGTATGAAGAGGTGTACGAGAAAGCACTGAGAACCTAAAGTTCTTTCAGATTCGTTGCCACACGCAATGAAATTCGTTATTATCGGCACAGCGTATCCGCTTCGTGGGGGGATTGCGCATTACGTATCTCTTCTCTATCATTCGCTCGTCAAGCGCGGGCATGAGGTGAAGGTCATAACCTTTAGCCGCCAATATCCTAAAATACTTTTTCCGGGCAAAACGCAGGAAGAGACTGGTGATGCAGGCATCCCGATTGATTCCATCCAGATCATCGATTCAATTAATCCCTTGACATGGCGAAAGGCAGGAAAACTTGCTGCGGAGTTTGAGCCTGATGGCATTATGTTCAAATTCTGGTTGCCATTCTTTGCTCCAGCGTATGGGATGATATCGCGGGTTGCAAAAAAACTTCTGCAAAAGAAAGGGAAGAAAACAAAAATCATCTTCATTGCCGATAATGTCATCCCCCATGAGAAACGTCCTGGTGATAGAGCAATGACACAGTATGCCTTCAAAGCTGTCGATCATTTTATTGTTCAATCAAATGCCGTCGAACGTGACCTGAAGATCGTAAAGCATGATGCTCAATTTACCAAACTTGCACATCCTGTATATGAGAACTTTGGAGTGCGGATGAATATGAGCGAAGCGAGAAAGCGGATCGGCATTGCAGATGATGCTGAAGCCCTACTCTTTTTTGGATTTATCCGTAAATATAAAGGTCTTGATATTATTATCCGAGCATTGCCTGAGCTATTGAAGAGTTATCCGAAGATGACGCTCGTTGTTGCTGGAGAGAGCTATAGCGGCGAAGATGATTTTCGTGCACTTATAAAGGAATTACATATTCCCTCTGAGAATATAAAACTCTTCACTGATTACATTCCCAATTCCGATGTAGCTCTCTATTTCTCTGCGGTAAATGTTGTTGTTTTGCCATATAGGAGTGCAACGCAGTCTGGTATTGTGCAGATAGCTTATAACTTTGATGTACCGGTCATAGCAACAGATGTAGGTGGATTAGCCGAGGTAGTCATTGATGGGGTAAGCGGATTGATTGCCCATGAAGCAACCCCAGAAGCAATCGTCACAGAAGTAAAAAAATATTTTGATGAGAGCTTAGAAGAGCAAATGCGCTCCGGAGTCCGCGAAGAAAAGAAGAAATATTCATGGGAGACTTTTGTTAGGGGTGTCGAAGAAATAATAAAGAACTGATTGGCAAAACTTTCCGAACATACACAAGCACGCGTAAAGGCTTTAGAAGCCCGCGAGGATATTAATCCTTACGAACGCTATTACTTTGGCTACCAATATGGACTTGGTACAGAGTTTCTTGCACCCTACTTCAAGAAGAATGGTGTGAAGCTCACTGGAGCGCGCATTGCGGAGATCGGCTGCGGTGAAGGCGGTGTCCTTGCCGCCATAGCAGATGAAGGGGCATCGGAAGTGCTTGGCATTGATATTCGTCAGGTCGCTATTGATTCTGCCGCAAAGACATTTTCAACTCTTGGTATTCAAGCAGATTTTGCTATTGTTGACATTACGAATGATACCGTCCCTGATAAATGGCGCAATCATTTTGATCTTGTGCTTCTCCGTGATGTGATAGAACATTTGCATGAGACGGAAAAAAGCTTGAGTAACATCATGCAGTTTATCAAACCCGGCGGCTACCTCTCCGTTGTCTTTCCGCCATATTACTCACCCTTCGGAGCGCATCAGCACTTGCTTGATAATACGATGGGTAAATTACCGTTTATTCAGCTGCTGCCGGATGGGATGTTTAATAAGGCATACAAGAATGCACGATTGCAGATAGATGTAGAGGAAGTGTCAAGCTTGCGCGAGATACGTCTAACGATCGGTAAATTTCGTGATGCGGCGAAGAATGCGGGATTTGAGACAATAAGTGAAGACCTCTATTTCCTTCGTCCCGTATTTAAGATGAAATTTGGTTTACCGACCATCAAAGCAAATTTCCTGAAAGCCATTCCCGGCGTTCGAGAGCTTGTCGCCCTTGAAGCATCATATCTTCTTCGCAAACCATTGTAATTACGAGTGGAGAAGAAGCGATACGTTCTTTTTGTCACCTATTACTTCCCACCCGCTGGTGGACCAGGTGTACAGCGCGTTACGAAGTTTGCAAAATACCTTTCCGAGTTTGGTTGGACTCCGATCATGCTTGTACCAGAAAACCCTGAGTATCAAGCTCTTGATGCTTCTCTTGAGAAAGAATTACCAAAAGACCTTATCATTCGTCGTGCTCCTATTTTTGAACCGTATGATATTTATCGTAAATTTACAGGCACGAAGAAAGGTGTTTCCCTTGACATTAACGTAAATAAGCGTGACGGAGGGAAGAAGAGCTTTAAGCAAAGAATTGCGGAGTTTATCCGTGCCACATTCTTTATTCCTGATGCACGTATCGGTTGGTATAGAAATGCTGTGCGAGAAGGAATGAAGATCATGCAAGAATTTCCGGTGGAGATGATCTATTCATCGTCACCGCCATATACTGTATCGCTCATTGCTCGGAAGATCAGTAAGTCAACGGGCATTCCCTGGGTTGTTGGTTTTCGTGATCCATGGACTGGATTTGAAAGCTCTACACCGAATCGTTGGTTTTTGCCCAAAGCAATTGATAAGAAGATGGAGCATTCGGTCTTTACCGATGCAAAGATGATAGACGTTGCATGGGAAGGTATTAAGCTCGATGTTCGTGGTAAGTACCCTGAAATACCCGAAGAGAAGTTTGTTATTATTCCCAACGGCTTCGATAGCGCCGACTATCCTGAGAAGGATATTGCAAAGCGCGCTCACCGCGAAAGATCAGAGAAGTTTACGATCACATATTCTGGCTCGCTTTACGGTCCGCGAAATCCCAAGAGTTTTTTAGAGGCGATTCGACAACTGATCCTTTCTAAAATGATCGACTCTCAAAAAATGAAACTCCGATTTGTCGGAAGATTCGGTGCTGATATCCATGAGATGTTGGATGCGCCAGATGTTGCTGGTATGATCGAGAAAGTTGATTATGTTGCTCATGCAAAGGCTGTGGAGCTTGTACTTGATAGTGATGCTCTTCTTCTGATTGTTGATGATACAGGTACGGTAGATCATATTGTACCGGGGAAGGTCTATGAGTATCTTGGAGCTATGCGTCCGCTGATTGCCCTTGCACCACCACATGGAGCTATTGGCGAATTGCTAAAAGAAACAGGCGGTGGAAAAGCAATCAAGCAAAGTGATGTGGCGAGTATTGCTGATCTGATTTCCTCGCTCTACAAGAGATGGGAGAGTGGGACAGCTGATACTTCTCTTGATGCTACGACCATCTCACAGTATGAGCGCAAAGAGTCAACGCGAAAACTTGCTTCGTTATTTGACAAGTTAACCTTGCTCTAATATATCTGCTATGGCACAGAGTTGGCGAGAGATCATTCATCAAGCAACGGCTTTGCTTGAGATAGCGGGAATTGCCGACTCGCAAACAAATGCCGAATTGCTTGCCATTTCTCTCCTTGGCGGGTGGACGAAAGGTGATCTTCGTCAGCATCTTGATAAAATTCCTTCAACGGGCGAATCTGAGAACTATCAGCAGTTGATACGAAGAAGAATAGAGAACGAGCCGCTCCAATACATTACGGGTGAGACAGAGTTCTTCGGTTTGCGTTTATATTCATCTCCATCAGCGCTTATCCCAAGACCTGACACAGAAATTCTTGTCGAAGAAGCATTAAAGATAACAAAAGCAGGAAGCCGAATATTAGACATTGGTACTGGGTCAGGAGCGATCATCCTTGCACTTGCCTCACGACGAACAGATGCCGAATGTATAGGCATCGATATTAGTGCAGACGCCATCGTTCTTGCTGAAAAGAATCGAACACGTCTCGGATTAACCAATGTCGGCTTTGAAGAAAAGAGTATCTTCGATGATGTCTCTTTACTTGGGAAATTTGATGTGATCGTATCGAATCCTCCATATATCAGCCTTGCAGAATTTGAGGAGCTTGATGCAGAGGTTCGGGAGTTCGAGCCGTATGTTGCACTCACCGATGGAAACGATGGATTTTCATTCTACCGTAAAATAATTGAGCTTTCGACTTCAATGCTCAAAAATGATGGCTTCTTGCTTTTCGAGGTCGGGTATGTTGGAGCAAGGCAAGTGGCAGCAATGATGACAGAAGCAGGTTTTCGTGATATTTCGATCATGAAGGACCTTGCTGGGGTAGAAAGAGTTGTGAGGGGACAATACTCTTGATCTCTCATTTTGGATTATTTTTGTATTTCATGTGTAACGATTTTTCCAAATGCGTATTCTTATACAGCGGGTTTCTCGTGCAAAAGTGACGGTTTCGGGCGAGATGGTAGGGGAGATCGGCAACGGTCTGCTCGTTTTCCTGGGAATTGGGCTTGGGGACAATGAAATGACCTGTCAAAATATGGCGGAAAAGCTGCTGAAATTGCGTATTTTTGAGAATAATGCCGGAAAATTGGATTTGGATGTAACTTTGGCTTCTGGTAGCGTTCTTATAGTGAGTCAATTCACGCTCTATGCTGATACAAGCCGAGGAAACCGTCCAAGTTTCATCAACGCTGCGAAGCCAGATGAGGCGAAGCGACTCTATGAATACTTCGTCAGCTACCTTCGGCAACGTATCGGGGACGAGAAGGTTGCCGAGGGGCGGTTCGGAGCTATGATGGAGGTCGAACTTGTTAATACCGGACCTGTAACCATTTGGCTTGACTCGGAGTTAAAATAAGGGTGATTTTTTACTTTACTTTCATTAACTGACACTATGAAAAAGATGTCCTTTTTCCTTAAAAGCGCACTCGTTCTCGCGCTCCTTTTTTCTGCTACTATTTCACAAGCACAATGGGCTGACTGCATTCCCGGTGCCGCATCAACAAAACCACCGCCTGTTTCTAGTGGGACAGAATTTCTCCTCTGTTTTATGGAGAATGAACCATTTCTACAGCCTGATATCTCAACCTATCAGGAGATATATGTAGCTTCGCTTGGTAAAGCTACGAAGGTGACGATCACGTGCAAACAATATCCAACCTTCAAGCAAGAATTTGATCTACCGGCGCTAGCATCGCAGACGTACCGTATTCCTTTTGCTAACTCGGCTCTGATTCACTCGAATGAGACCATTGACCAGACAGTTATTAAGGTTGTCTCAACAGAAGCGATCGCCTGCTACGGAATGAATCATAAGTCTCTTACTGCAGATGCTTTTTTAGCCCTACCTAAGAATGTTGGTGGTCTTGATTTTATCGTAATGGCGTACGAAAATTCATTCCTAGGATCAGCATCGCCTCGTCCAAGCGAATTTTGTGTCGCCGCATTTGAAGATAATACAACGGTGACAATTACACCAATTTGTGAGACGACTTCAGGTACTGCGGCTCATACAGCCATTCCTTATGTGTTGAATGCTGGTGAATGCGTACAAGTAATGTCTAATGGAGCAACACTCGGATTGGATCTTACTGGTTCAACAATTACTTCTAATAAACCTGTTGTGGTTTATGGCGGACATGTTCGTGCAGAAACACCAGTTGGATATACTGCACCAAATTCAACGAGCCCAAGCCGCGACCATCTTTGTGAGGCAATTCCTCCGACCAATACATGGGGCAGACAATTTATCACTCGGAATTTTAATACACCCGATCGTTCACGCGATCAAGGTGATGTACTCCGCGTCCTAGCACTTAATGATGGGACTACCGTTAAGATCAATGGTATTGTTTGGGGTCAACCACTAAAAATAACAACAAATAGTCGTGACCGCTTCAGAGACACTCTCATTAAAGGACCTGTCATTATAGATGCAGATAAGCCGGTAATAGTCGGTATGTTTGCACATTCAGCTACTTCGACTACCGCTCAGTTTGGTGACCCATTCTTTGCTATAGTCCCTCCGATTGAGCAGTCATATACAGACTTTACTTTCTTCTCAAGTAACGACCCAGTATATACTCAAAATTTTGTTATTGTTGTCACAGAAAAAAGCGGAGTAGGGAAAATCAAATTTGATGGCTTAACTCGTCCCGCACTTGGGTATCAAACACTTCCTGGTACGACATTTGGGGGGAAGGAATGGGCTATGGAAACGATCGCAATTAGCGCAGGTGGTATTCATCAGATCTCAACACCAAATGCGAAAGAGAATGGTGTCACTATTCTTGCATACGGTTTTGGCGATATTGATTCTTATGGCTATACGGCAGGTGCTCTCTTACAGCCACTCAGAGCTATTCGCGGCGATGAATTGAATCCTACGCTTGCATTAACAAGCTATGCTCCACCGAAGTCGGCAATTCGTAATATCCTTGCGGAGAAGTTATATCTGGATAGTGCAGTTTTCACGCATTCGGCAATGGATAGATTCAAGGTAAAGACGAAAAAGAATATCGCTTTCGATGTTCAATATCTTGAGATGGGGCAAAGAGTACCGCTTGATCTCGAAGTATTTCCACCAAATACTGACGAGACGATCACAGGTACGATGAGAGTCTATAGCCATACAAATTATTATCGTAATTTCGAGCCAGTAGATGTGCCGTTTACGATATATCCGCAATCACTTGCCGGAGTTCATGACGATGCGATGACATCGCCATTCAAGCTTTCGACGTATCCAAATCCTGCAACTTCAGCGCGATTCAACCTTAACTTCACAATGCCCGAGCATTCACATATTTCGGTGCGATTGGTTGATCCAGCAGGACGTGTGACTGTTCTTGAGACAAATAAGATCGTGCAGGAAGGTGAAAATTCACTCGTCATAGATTCACGTGCTCTCGTTGCTGGTGTCTATACATGTGAGATACTCGCACCCGAGCTCGGCAAGAGCGAACGCAAGCAGATCGTCATTTTGAAGTAACATGTTTTTGTTTTATATTTGATATATGATAGTGTCATTGCAAATTCGGCTACTGCTTTTTTTGCAATGACACTGTTTTTTCTAACACCGTGAGAACCGAGAGGTCTATCCGCATCTGGTTTACCTTGCTCCTTGTCGTAGGAGTCGTTCTGATCGTACTTACCTTTGATACTCGCCGTACACAAGCAGCGACACCGAAAAAATTTAACATTGATATAGCGACGGTGCACCTTGGCTTAGTGCCATTCCCACATCCAAAGGAATATACTATCCCTATTAAGAACAACGGGAATGACTCTGTCTCGCTTCGATCTATAAAGATCAAGATTCTTCGTGGGGACAATTCGGAGTTTGCACTTTCTGATGTAGCTTCGCTTCCTTCAGCAACAAAGCCGATAGTCCTCGATTCACTCGGCGACACGAACAGTATATTTCTACTCAAGCTGTTTGTCAACCCTAAGCCCAAAGATTTACCCTATGCTGATACGGATGGTTATAGGTTGCTGGTGATCGATATTGAAACAACAGAACCTCGTCACTATTTTGATACGGTTGATTGCACTGGTGTAGAGCCATGGATTGTGGTTGATTCGCTTGAGGTAAATGATACATTAAAATTTTTTATAAATGATCCACTATATAATGGTGGAGCTCCATTTACCGTGGACGGTTTGTATTATTATTTCAATCTGGGTAATGGTGATGGGACAGTAGGTGACCTCTTAAATTACACTCCCATCTTCACGTTGACAAATAGGATAAGTTACTTAGCCCCTTACCCCCTTTTAGGTTCAAGGTCACAACAACAAACGATCAGTACTAAGGTCAATGTGAGATTTACCGCGCTGGGACTTGGTGAATATCTTGATAGCGTGGTGAACACGAATGACTCACGAAATAAAGGGATTATCTATCTACTTGGCATTGTCCGAGCACATCTTCGTTTTACACCGTCACTTTCTCTCGGCGACTTTGCAAATTTCTGTACACCCTTTGATTCGACACTTTCATTCTTTAATCCAACGGCGGTAAGTATTCCTATTGATTCGCTTTATCTTACTGGTGGGACTGGAGGTTTTGAGATCGTGAGTCCGACCCCTATTACCTTTCCAGTCATTGTCAAGCCCAACGAGACGTTCTTGCTGCGCATTAGATACACCTTTCCCGAAGACTCACTCAACGGGACACAGACTGCCTTGTTGGTTTTGAAGCAACCGTTAGGTGGTGAAGCAATTGGCTTTCGCTATGATACGGTTCGTTTTTCGCTAAACCGTTCGATGACGAAGTTGACGCTTTCATCAGCTCCACCTCCTTATAATCCGAATGCTTTGGATGCGCCATTCCGTATCCCTATCTATCTCAAAGGCGACCGGACGGGTAAGAAAGAACTTGACAATATCACTGTACATCTCACGTTCGATAATGATCTCCTTCAACCTATAGGGGTTGATCGTTCAGGCTCGTTATCGGAAGTCACGCCAGCAAATGGGCTTCCTCAGCAACCTGTTGGTGTATGGGATGATGTTACAAAGACCTTTAGCGTTACGAGTAAGAGCATTAACATTGCAGCTAATCCCGCAAAGAATAATCTGCTTTTTACTGTGCTTTGCACGGCGTTTCTGACGAAAGATACGTCGACGACGATGCACCAATCTATCCAGTATGATAGTGAGTCGCCTTGCACATTCCGTGTTGTCCATGATTCTCTTGCATTCAATTATGCCAGTGAATGTGGCGACCCCACTATTCGTGATCTTCTTCTGCGAAGCAAACCAATGCTCGTCTTTCATCCGCCTCAGCCCGACCCGGCTGTATTGCATTCGGGCGAGGAGATACGAATTAGTTTTGACGCAGCGATTGATCTAGATATAAATTGGAAGCTTTATGACATTAATGGTATAAATGTCTATTCTTCGCCGACTGCACATTCCGTCGTGGGGCAAAATATACTTCGTATTCCTCATAACATCTTGACCTCGTCCGGTGTCCATATACTGAGGGCTGATGTCAGAGATGCGAAGGGACGTAGTTCGGCGGTGAGCACAAAATTCAGCATTGTAAGGTGACGGGAAAA
>JBKJHR010000117.1:0-4854 GCA_046598695.1 Kapaibacterium sp. (SeqCode) | reverse complement strand
GGCGGGATGGTAAAGAATCCGATCGAATTTGCTATCGGTCCGCTACACGCGTATCCCGTAGGGTCGTTCCTGATAACCCCAGTCACACATGTCAAAGTTTACGATGAGCCTTTTCCTCCGTCGTCAAATAATGGTCTGCATTGGGCTTTGCGTCTACTCCGTCGCAACATTGCCACGATGCAGTATGACCTGCTCAATCCTCCGAATGTGGCAGGCTATCCTGCATATTATCAAACGCCGCAATTTGATGAACTCTGGATCAATGCCGATACCCTGCAAAAACGAGTAAAGTTTATTGATGATCTGGTGATACAATATTTGGCGTATGATGAAGGGTATGGGGCAGCACTCTTAGATGTGATCGAACTTGCGAAACAGACAAGCGACCCTGCCACAACCGATACGCTTATCAATGAGTGGATGCTGCTGCTGTTTCCAATTCCGATGACCTCAGAGCAAAAGCAGACAGCGCGAGGAGTATTCCTCGGAGCGTTGACGGATAACGATTGGAAGACAATGTGGAATAGCTATATGCAAGACCCGACAAATGTGACAAAGATCGCTGCTGTCGATGGCAAGCTTCGCCCACTTGCTCGTCATTTAATGGGATTGGCAGAATTTCAATTAATGTAAATTTTAGGAGAGACACTATAATGAAACGTCGCGATTTTCTCAAAGTCACTGCGCCCGCCGCACTTCTGCCGATAGCCCTCGGAGGTTTTAATCTTCGCGCCTTCGGAAGAAGCCCACTCTTCGATCATCTCGTGCCACAAGGCGCATGTGATGACCATGTGCTTGTTCTTATCCAGCTTGTCGGAGGTAATGACGGACTCAATACCGTTATTCCGCTCGATCAATATTCTGCATATAATAATGCACGATCGAATATTGCAGTACCTGAAGCACAGGTCTTGAAGCTGACGAATGAAACAGGATTGAATCCTGCATTGACAGGTTTGCAGAATCTCTACAATAACGGTAAACTTGCCGTTGTGCAATCGGTTGGGTATCCGACGCCGAATTTCTCGCATTTTCGCTCGACAGATATTTGGGTCTCAGGTTCGGATTACGATCAGGTTGTTGAAACAGGCTGGATGGGTCGTTTCTTGCAGGGCGAGTATCCTGGTTTTCCCGTCGGATATCCGAATACGTCAATGCCCGACCCTGTTGCAATTCAAGTAGGCTCGGTTATTTCTCCGGCACTTGAATCAACCTTAGCGAATATGGGAATGGCATTTACGAATCCCACATCATTCTATAACATCATCAAGGATACGACGACGACTCCTTCGACACGCACAGGAAGCTATGTTGATTATGTCCGTGCCGTCGGCGATCAGATAACGCTCTTCGCAACGCCTGTGAAGAATGCTGCGAATAAGGCAACGAACAAATCAACGATGTGGCCTGCAGCAACAAAGAACTCACTCGCCGATCAATTAAAGATCGTCTCGCTTCTTATTGCCGGTGGTTTGAAAACGAAGGTCTATGTGGTAACGCTTGGTGGTTTCGATACGCATTCCAATCAGAACGTTGCTGGTGATGGGAAAATATCTTTCTCGCATCCGCAATTGCTGGGCTTATTGCAAGAAGCGATCAGTGCATTTCAGGATGATCTGCGATTGAATGGTACCGAAGATAGAGTTGTCGGCATGACCTTCAGTGAATTTGGTCGCCGCATCATGAGCAATTCCGGTGGTACCGATCACGGCGCAGCGGCTCCGCTCTTTGTTTTCGGAAAGAATATCAATGCCGGAGTCATCGGACCTAATCCGACGATACCAACGAGTGTGACATCAAATGATAACATCCCGATGCACTTTGATTTCCGTTCGGTCTATGCTTCACTCCTGAAGGACTGGTTCTGCGCAGATGATACGAAGATACGCAATGTCCTCTTCAAGGATTTTATCGGCATCCCGATCATCAAAGGTTCTTCGGCATCAGTCGGGAATCAGCAGGGTGCAAACAATGCGATCAGTATCGTGAATAATTATCCGAATCCTTTTACGGCTTCGACAAAGATCACCATTCGCACGAACGGCGAATACGTGCATCTTGCGCTCTTCGATAATATGGGTAAAGAGATCAGCGTCTTGGTTGATAGGATCATGCCCGCCGGAGAATACGTCATACCGTTCGATGGATCAGAGTTTGCAAGCGGCACATATTATGCACGTCTGCAATCTGGTACCGAAGTAAAGACCAAAGCGATTCTGTTACGGAAGTAACCCAACATCATCACAAAAACGCGGGGCGATATAATTGCCTCGCGTTTTTTTTATTAAAATCCCATCACGATCCCAGCTGAATAGGTTGGCATTTCGATGACTTGAAGTATTGCCCTTGTTGCCACATCGATTACGACGACCGATGAAGGTGGGGGTCCGTCCTGCGAATGATGCCCTGCGCCGACTTTGGAGTGGCAGGCGATGAATGCCCTCGCACCGTCAGGTGTAAAGGAGATCATGAAGGGTTCAGAACCGACGCTATCAATCGTCATGGTAACGGTTGATGAAGCGCAGTCAATGATCGAGATAGTATTTTTTCCTGAATTCGTTACCCATAGCTCTTTCCCGTCGGGTGTCAATCGAATATCTCTTGGGAAAACACCTACCTTGATATTACTCGTCGTCGTATTCGTTGAAAGATCAAAGAGGAATACTCGTTGATTATTTATTGATGTAACGTATAATGTTTTCTCGTCAGGAGAAAGCGCCATTGCAACGGGTGTATAGATCCCAGTATATCCGTCAGTCGGCGGTATGGGTACATCTTTCGAGAAAGGGATATTGGCAACGATGCTATCATTCTGCGTATCAAGTTTGATGATGTTATCGGATTCCGCACCGCAGATATATGCGTACTTTGCGTCAGCAGTGAATATTGTATTCGCTGAGCTTTTAATGAATGGTGTATTGATGATCTTTATCATCTTCATCGCAACTGGATCGAAAACACCAATACGATTTACAAATGCCGAGCCTTCGACAGCAATATAACCTTTTTTGCCATCAGGAGAAATAGTAATTCTCTCAGGGAAAACCCCTGAAGAAAATTCTCCTTCAAGAGCTAATGTCTTGATGTTATATTTTTTGATCGTACCACCACTACTTGTGAAACCAACGATGATACTTTCGCCTAGACGAGCTATGGATGTAGGAAATGAACTCTCCGAAAAGCGGATGGTGCGTATGATCCTCCTCGTATCTGCATCAAGCACGGCAACGAGATCAGCACCCTGACTTGTCACGAAGAGGCGATGATCTGTATTAGAATATGCTATTTCCCCATTCGCACTTTTTGCTCCATCTTTTATCCAATCGAAAATCGTCTGTTGATCGCCTGATGAAAGTGGGTTACGAGCAAGCGGCATAGCAGGAGATGCACGTGGAGCGATCGAGGGATTGGTATTGATATGCTCAAAGAGATGGCTTGAGACGGGGTCAAACGGAATGATCTCATTCAAGGTCTTGCTTCCTTTGACGAGTGTCTCCCATGAAGTAAGGTCGAGTCCATCGTTCTCCGTTGTTGCTCCGCTATGGCAACTGCCACCGAGGCAATTTGCTTGAATAATGACAGCAACCTTGCCGGGAAAATTTGCGGATGCTTGTGGCTCCGTCGGAGAATTGTTGCACGAAGTGAGTATGCAACCAAGAATTGCGAAAACAATAGAGCGACGTATCAAAATGTTATCGATGAATAATAATACTTGCAGAAGGCAATGAAGATGCCACGTTCTGAAGAACAAATGGGGTGAAGCGAGTTAGTCCTTGTGCAATGGGCGATCTTAATATAATTGTACCGAAGGGAGTTGTAGGGCGGCCATTCTCAAAATTTGGTTCGAGCGTTATCATTAACGTCTTTCTTCCATCGATTGTCAGATCATAGACAGGTTGTGTTGTATCAGCGGGATAACGTCCGCCAGGATAATTGAAATGATTATCATTAGGGTTGCTATCTTTCTGAATGGCATCAGTGATGAAACCGTAAAAGATATTGAATGGAGGAAGAGATTTTGTTGAGGAATCCACAACCCACATTGCATATTTCCACTTCGCCGGAAGTGGCGGAATGTTTGAGAGACCCACTCCCGTTGGCGATGCACTCAAGGCATTCATCATATACAACTCTCCTTTATAGTCATCAACTGCATACTCTGGAGAAGCAAGTGACGCTGATGCCGCAGAGTTCAAGAAGTTATAGCCGATGGCTTCAGAGTTTGAGACGGAGAGTGCAGCATTTCCTGAAGTAGCCGTTCCGGTGATTTCTCCCGACATCAATGGAGCATACGGCTCTTCTCCTATTGCACTTATTTTTTCAACCGATACGAGAGCATGAACAATGATCGAAAGATCAACGCCAATTTTTTGTAATAAATTTGTTGTGTCAAAGCCGATGATAGCACCTGTTGTATTTACATCGAATGTTGAGATGAGCTTGTACTCAATGGCACCATGTTGCGGAGTTTGCCTGTCATTGGTTTTATTGGGCTTGGGGTATGCAAGCCACAGCGCATATATCTCACCTGATGGGGCAGGAGAAAAGCCATTGATAAAGAATTCAATACCTTTGGCGGATGTAATAGGCGTAACAGCTGAATCACTACACCCTGAGAGAACGCTCAGTACGAGAACGAAACAGAATATGTACAGTGTAAAGAGGGTCTTCATGTATTACAATAGACACATAATTTGTCTATTAAATGACAAACGCGGCACCAAAAAGATGCCGCGCTTGCAGATTGTGGACCCTAGGAGAGTCGAACTCCTTACCTACTGAATGCAAATCAGTCGCTCTACCAGATGAGCTAAGGGCCCTGATTCAATGTACAATGATCAATGTAGAGTGTAC
>JBKJHR010000040.1:0-3916 GCA_046598695.1 Kapaibacterium sp. (SeqCode) | reverse complement strand
ATCAATAACAACGCGAATCCCCGCATCGCGCAATTTATCATGGATCATCGTTGCATATTCCTTCTGCCCTTCGGTGATCGGGAGAACTGCACACTGCGTCGGGGCAAGCCACGTCGGGAAATTACCAGCATAATGCTCAATAAGCAAGCTGATAAATCTCTCGAAAGAACCGAACGGGGCGCGGTGAATAATAACAGGACGATGCTTTTGGTTATCTGCGCCGATATATTCCAAATTAAAACGCTCAGGCATAACGTAATCAAGCTGAACAGTGCCTAACTGCCAACTTCTACCTAACGCATCCTTGAGCAAGAAATCGATCTTTGGTCCATAGAACGCTGCTTCGCCAATGCCGATCGTGTAATCAAGCCCCATTGCATCAGCTGCTTCTTTTACGTCTTTCTCCGCTTGGATCCACTGCTCATCGGAGCCACCATATTTCGCTGGGTTTTCGGGGTCACGGAATGAGAGGCGTATCTTAAAATCATTAAAGCCAAGTGTCTTCGATACGTGCTGAGTAAGACCTATCACACTTTTAAGCTCGGTCTGAAGCTGTTCCGGCATTAGATACAAATGTGCATCATCTTGCGTAAATGATCGTACTCGCGATAGCCCATTCAACTCACCGGATTGCTCGTAGCGATAGACCGTCCCAAACTCCGCCAAGCGCAGCGGCAGATCGCGATAACTGCGTGGCTTCGATGCATAGATCATGTGATGATGCGGGCAGTTCATCGGCTTCAATAAATACTGCTCATCATCGACCGTGATCGGGGTGAACTGACTGTCTTTGTAATACGGATAGTGTCCGCTTGTCTTGTACAATTCTAAGTTGCCGATATGTGGAGTGATAACTTGAAAGTACCCCATCTTTTGCTGTGTACGGCGCAAGAATGTTTCGAGTTGATTGCGAACAACCGCTCCATTGGGCAACCACACAGGCAAGCCGCCACCGATCTTTGGTGTGAGCATGAATAGCTCAAGCTCTTTGCCAAGTTTACGATGATCGCGCTTCTCTGCTTCTTCGCGTGCAGTGATAAAATCATCAAGTTCTTTCTTTGTCGGGAAGCTAATGCCATAAAGACGTGTAAGCATCGGACGTTTCTCATCACCACGCCAATACGCTCCGGCTATAGAAAGCATTTTTGAGAATTTGATCTTGCCTGTTGAAGGAACGTGCGTCCCTCTGCACAGATCAACGAAGTTGCCCTGCTCATAAAATGTAATGGGCTGACCTTTCAAACCATCAAGCAATTCGAGCTTTAGCCAATCATTCTTTTCTTTGAAGTAGGCAACTGCCTCATCGTATCCTTTCGGGATGCGAGCAAATGGTACATCTCGCTGAGATAGCTCTGCCATTTTCTCTTCGATAACTTTCAGATCTTCAGGTGTGAGTTTCACACCCTCTGGAAGCTGCATATCATAATACCAGCCAAGTTCGATCGGCGGACCAATACCAAACTTTGTGCCAGGATAGATCGCTTCCACTGCTTCTGCCATCAAATGCGCACTGGAATGCCAGAAGATCGATTTTCCTTCGTCGCTTTCCCATTTAACGATGCGCACATTCGCATCAGCCGTGATAGGTGTAGCCAAGTCATAGGCAACTTCGTTGACATAAATGCCAAGCGAAACTTGCGCCAAACGTGGCGAGATAGATTCAGCGATCTGCATTCCGGTTACGCCGCTTTCGTATTCGCGGACGGCACCATCAGGTAAGGTTATCTTAATTTGTAAACTCATAGGGCGATGTAAACAGTAAAATGGGAAAATTCTCTCCGTGATAATAGAAACATTCAAGAAAGATGGTCAAGCCGTATATACAAAAAAAAAGGGCACATAAACTATGCGCCCTTTTAGAATCCATTCATGAAATTCTACTTCGTCGCCGGAGCGGGCTGAGCGAGTCCTTTTGGGCTTGCTGGTGGTGCCGTCGACGGCTCTGTTGCTCCGCCAGCGGGTTGCTGCGGATTGAAGTCAACCTTCGGAGCATTCTCAGCACCGGCGGCTGCCTGGAAGTATTGATACGGTGTGAAGCTTGAGCCTGCAACCATGCTTCCAGGGAAACGCTTGATCGCCGTGTTGAAGTCTTGCACCGCTTCGTTATAGCGATTACGTTCGATGCGAATACGATTCTCTTGCCCTTCGATCTGGCTCATCAGTGTCGTGAAATTTGCCTGACTCTTTAGGTCGGGATAATTTTCCGTGACAACAAGCAATCGCGAGATAGCACTAGAAAGTCCATCTTGCACTTTCTGAAACTTTGCAAAAAGCTCTGGATCTTTTAAAGCTTCAGGCGTGAGCGTTATACCCGTAGCCCTTGCTCGTGCACCAATAACTGCCTCAAGCGTACCACGCTCTGCTTGCACAGACCCCTGCACCGTCGAAACGAGATTCGGGATGAGATCTAACCGCTGTTGGTAAGCATTGTTCAACTGCCCCATTTGCGCCTTGATACCTTCTTCTTTGGTCACGAAGCCATTACGTGCTCCCGTCCACCAAAAAACAATGATCAGGACGAGGAATACAACACCACCGATAACTAACCATGAACGTTTCATATTTTCGTTTTCTCCTATATTGTGTTACAAATCTACAACTAATACGTCGTCGCTATCCAAAAGTAACGAAAAAACGGATAGTCATAAAACACCCGGCATCATCACAATGCCGGGTACTTTTTTTTTACACGAAATGAAAACAGTCGCTATTATTTCGCGACAGCATCCTTCAAGCCTTTTCCAGCTGTGAAGCGTGGTACTTTACGTGCAGCGATCTTGATCGCAGCACCTGTTTGTGGATTGCGTCCTGTGCGAGCATTACGCTTTGTCACTTTGAACGTGCCAAAACCTACAAGAGCAACAGTGCCGCCCTTTTTCAAGGTCTTGGTGATCGTCTCAGTGATTGACTTGAGAGCACGATCAGAATCCGCCTTAGAAAGTCCGCTGTCTTTCGCAATTGCGTCAATGAGTTCAGATTTGTTCATAGAATAAGTATGTGATTAAGAGAGTGTACAAGAATGACATGAAACAACAACCTTTTTTCCGCAAGCACGAAAGTCTGTGTTCTCGTCGGGTACTGAAAAAAGGAGTACAACAAAAAACGATTCTTCCATCAACCTTCGACCAACCGTTACGCTGATCTCCGCCGAAAAGTTGATAAATCAGCCTTTCATGTGGAATGAATGAATACAAAGATAATCAATTTTTTTCACATACCAAATACTTTCTGTTTTTTTCTTAGAACGTCCACTCTGCAATAAACCGAGATTCGAGCTTTGCCGATGTATATTTGGTCGGAATTGCATACGTTTCGCCCGATGCAAAGGCATACCACAAATAGGCGTATAACCGCGGACCACTTCGCGCCGCACGGTCAGAGGTTAGCAGAAGAATGGGACCAACACGCGATATATTTTCACTCGGTTTTAATGATGAACGTGTTCCGGATGTTACGGCATTCTTTCGCTGAACAAAATATCCTCGCGCACCGATCTGCAACCGTATAGGTGCTTCCGTCTCATACGCCGAAAGCTGCAAGAGCGCGTCAGCACTGACTTCCCGAGATGCAAGCAACGGACGTTCGCTAAAGACTTCTGCATTATACGTGCCTTGTTCGTAGAGATGAAATTCTCCATGTAGCAACAATGACGGAAGAAAAACTCCGAAGAGATGTCCATCCGATAGTGCAACAACTACACTATCACGAAGCGTCAATCCTCGGATAACATAGTTTGGCGGAGCAAGTGCTTGCAGTCCGCTTGACCCAAAATCATAGCTCGTATAATTTGCAAAGACCTCGCCAGAAAGTGCATTGGAAAATGAATGATCAGTGTAGGTTGCATCAGTGCCAAGAGCAATTGTTTGCGTCGCATTATTCTGCGAACTGCGAGTAGATTCAAGATAGACCAAGTGGA
>JBKJHR010000062.1:0-2688 GCA_046598695.1 Kapaibacterium sp. (SeqCode) | reverse complement strand
GCTAACTTCATGCCCAATGAACGTCCTAAACTTTTATTCGAACCTGGAAGATCGATCACAAGCAGAAATCAACTCTTGCTCCTACGAGTCACTGGAAAAAAAGTACGCTCGGAGCGCGAGACATGGGTTGTCTGTGACGGAGGATTGAGCACAGTTACTATGCCAACATATTATGAATATCATGAAGTTTTTCCATGTGTTCAACCGGATAGACAGCGTGATAAAACGGTAACCCTTCTTGGACCAGGCTGCTTTGCTGCCGACATTATCTATCGCAATAAGCAAATGCCCGATCTGGAAATCGGCGAGACATTGGCAATAATGGACTCTGGAGCTTATTTCACATCGCTCGAATCTACTTTCGGTTTTCCGCGACCTGCTATTGTCGCCGTCAATGAACGCAGCTCACGTCTCCTTCGAAGCCGCGAAACACTAAAACAAATGTCTATGCGGGACAACACTCTTGATTGCTTCAAAGATAAATCGTTGGTACCGGAACAAATTTATTACAATAATTTAGAACAATAATTATGAAATTCTTCATCACGCGTCAGGACCAAAATCCGCTGCGAGATAAAACTGCGGATGCACTTACTCAGTACTTGCTTAAACAAGGCAACAGGCTTAACTCGAACTCAGATGGAGTCAGTTTTATTCTCAACCTCACTGATCCGAAATCTCCAAGACCGGGTCGTCGGAATTCGCAGGCAGTTTTTATTGTCTCAATTGTGGCAGTTGAAGACGATCCCAAAGACCTTCGGTCGTATTGCTATCAAACGCTCGTTCGCACGCTTTCGAATCTGCTGATCGCAGTCCACTTCAACCGTGAAACCCAGCGCGAGGAGGTGCTCTTCACAACTCCTGAAGCTGGCTATTACGCAATTTCGTCCGCAGAAAGAAACGGATCATGTGCAGCATCGAAGATATATGATTGTGTTCTTCCGATAGTTAGCGCGCATTACTTGATAGAAAACAGTGTGAGTGTAGATCTGCCTGAACGGCTTGTAAACGGTTCTGTGGTTGTGGAAGAAATGCGAAATTATTCAAAAGAATTGGATAACCTTGGCGTAATGCCGCTTCCATTCCCATTAAATGAAGTGCTCTCACCGCGGGACAGACGACATCTGTATCACATCTACGGAATGACCGGTTTGAGTTATGGAAATCTCAGTGCACGGGAATATGTCCCGGAATTAGGAGAAGGTACATTCTGGATGACAGGGCGTGGAGTTGACAAACGGAATCTTCCAACAATAGGGAAAGATATCCTTCTTGTCAAAGGGGTCGATCATGCCTCATCGTCTGTCCTTATCAGTTCGCCCGAAGGATATGACCCTAAGGCTCGAGTCTCGATCGACGCAGTTGAGCATGAGATGATCTATCGAAGTTTTCCTGAAGTCGGTGCGATCATGCACGTTCATGCATGGATGGATGGTGTTCGTGCAACCAAACAAAACTTTCCATGTGGTACTCGCGAACTTGCAGAGGAAGTTGTCGGACTTCTTAAACAAACTGATAATCCTAAACAAGCTGTAGTCGGTCTGAAAAATCATGGATTGACCATCACCGGGACATCGCTTGCTGAGATATTCGATCGTGTTCGTGGCCGCCTACTAACAGAAGTACCAATGTTTTCATAAGCATATGACCTCTTACGCTCTTCGTGCAATCAAAGTACAGCCATTCAGATCGGCGATGACGATTGGAGGGATC
Organism: Kapaibacterium sp. (SeqCode); assembly: GCA_046598695.1. Classification (GTDB taxonomy): domain Bacteria; phylum Bacteroidota; class Ignavibacteria; order Palsa-1295; family Palsa-1295; genus JBKJHR01. The sequence continues at coordinate 975 of JBKJHR010000062.1, read as the reverse complement.
TCTCTATCGATTCTGCTTATCCTTTTCCTTTTTTCTATATACCGAGGAGTCTCCAGAGGAGCGGTAGAGTATATTGCCGGCATCAAAGCTGATCTCTGGGTCCTGCAGAAGAGCCGTACGAATATTCTCCGTTCGATGTCTATCATGCCTGAGCACTATATTCGCCCAATTCGAAAAGTAAATGGCGTGAGCAATGCCTCACCAATGCTCTTTCTTATCGCGACTATCTCACATCAACATGAAGTTCATCCCGTCAGTGTTTATCTTGCCGGATATGACCAGAAAACCAACGTGGGCGCTCCCAGTAAGATCATTGAAGGTCGGCTACCTGGCAAAGACGGCGAGATCGTACTCGATCAGTCGTTGGCTAAGCGACTTAATTTTCATACGGGGGAAATGGTATGCGTGAACGACTCTCTCTTTCGAGTAACAGGTATTTGCTCCGGAGGAAATATGTTCGTCATTCAATATGCGTTCACAACGATGACAAGTGTGCAGGCTTTGGCTACTGTGCCTGAACTGATATCCGCTGTGATCGTCCGTACCACCGATTCTACCAAGAATGATTCAGTGAAAGCTGGTATACTTTCTGCATTATCAGGAGAGGTCGTCGTACTCAATGAATCGACATTTCTTGCAAATAATCGTGAAGAAATGAATAATGGCGTTGTACCATTGCTTTATACAAACGCCGTCATAGGTGCCATTGTACTTGTGGCAGTTCTAACACTGATTTTGGTTATTACTATTCTTGAACGACGTAAGGATCTTGCCGTGATGAAAGCGCTCGGTGCTCCTCCAGGATCTCTTGGCAAGATAGTATTCCAACTTGCATTCGTCATCACATCACTTGCGTGTGTCCTCGCTCTGGCGCTAATCGCACCTCTGCTATGGGTAGTATCAGCGATAGCCCCGGAAGTGACCGGTGAGCTTTGGTTCATTGATGCAGCAATATCCTGTCTTGTCGCTCTTGCA
>JBKJHR010000014.1:0-8065 GCA_046598695.1 Kapaibacterium sp. (SeqCode) | reverse complement strand
ACAGGTGAAGGGGTAGTGTTACAAAGGTTAAAAGTTTAGGGGTAAAGGCTAAGAGTAATCTGTCATTCCGAGGAGCGGCTTTAGCCCGACGAGGAATCCCCTAAGCTGAAGATGTACTGCTTACCTCAGGAGATTCTTCACCTTCGCTACGCTTCGGTTCAGAATGACAGGTAAATACAATTTTCTTTTCATATTTTTTTCATACGACCATGAATTTTCCAGAAGAACTGAAATATACCAAAGAGCATGAATGGATCCGCGTTGAGGGGAACACTGCCATTATCGGCATTACCGATTTCGCGCAGGGCGAACTCGGCGATGTGATCTATCTCGATATTGATAACGGACAGGCTGTATCTGCCGGAGCGTCGGTCGGTACCGTCGAAGCGGTAAAGACTGTTAGCGACATCTACTCGCCTGTGGGTGGTAAGATCACGGAGGTTAATGCCGCTGTCAACGACACTCCTGATCTCGTCAACAAAGACCCTTACGGCATGGGCTGGCTCATCAAGATCGAAATGTCGAATGCCGCCGAAGCCGCCTCGCTCCTTTCAGTAGCGGACTACAAAGCTCTTATTGGGCAGTAATGAATTCGTAGGGGAGTTGGGCATAGGAAACGCAAAGATGATTTTGATACTTGGATAACAAATATTTCGTAATATTGTAAACCGACCGTGGCGACAAGTAGCCACTTTAAAAACGGGGCGACACCGGAAAACCATACGATTAGGAAAACTAAAATCTAAACAAAATGAAAAAAGTTTACATTCTCTCAGCAGTAGTGTTTTGCCTATTGGTAAATCACAGTTCAGCGCAAACTTGGGTTGCCGACTCTACCTTTGGTGTTAATTCAGTTCTAACAGTACAACCTGGTACTTCTACCTCTAGTCCGACCCCCACTAATTTTCTTATTCAGCAGGATGGGAAAATTATTTGTGCAGGACGGGATATGGACTGCGCTATTGGTAATTGTGACCAGCACAATGACATGGTGCGATTTAATATATGCGATGGTTCATTAGATAAGACATTTGGAACAAACGGTATTGTGCATCATAATTTTGATTTCAGGAATGGTGCCGAAGATTATGTCTTGCAGTCCGATGGTAAAATAATTTCTACAGGGACTCAAAACTCAAGCAATGCCGCATCTACAGAGAGGGCTTTCGTTGCTCGTTATAAAACCGATGGTACACCCGACACCTCATGGAACCATACCGCAACAACAATTCAATCTCTTACTGCGGGCTCCTCTAATGGATTTTCGGTAATGCTTACACCAAACAACCGCATTATTTGTACAGCCGTAGGAGGTGGTATCGGAGACATGCGTTTTTTAAGTAACGGCTCGCTGGATACTACATTTAATCACACAGGACAGTGCGTAGCAGCAATTCCATTTGTTTTCAGAGGTCGGGGACATCTTTTACAGAATGGAAAAACAATAAATGTTTTTCCTTACAGTACCGGCAATCAATACACTTTCGGAGCCGTAGCTTTCGATTCGACAGGTACCCGGGATTTCACTTTTGGCAATGGTGGACTATTCAACTATACGCTTAATGTAGGCAATGGACCTTTGATTAGTGCTATCCAGCCGGATGAAAAAATAATTCTTGCCATGAGAGATTTAAATCAAGAAAGAATTTATGTTCTACGATTGAAGCCGAACGGTGTTCTTGATTCCACTTTTGGAACGAATGGATCTGCTTTTATTGGCGATGTCGGTCATCCCGTTAATGCAGTTGGTACTATTACAGTTTTACGAAATGGGAAAATTTTAATTGAAGGATCTGGTAGTTCAAGTAATGTAGGATTTATAGCAAGATTAAATAGTAATGGGACCCTTGACGCAGCATTTGAAAATGGCGGTTATTTAAATAGTAATGATATACGCTTTATAAGCTCCAGTGTTGAATTGTCAAATGGTGATCTGCTTATTGCAGGCGTTTCTATTGCCTCAAATACTAACGAAATGATTGTCCGGTATGCGCTGCAAGGCAACTTGCCTCGTAAACCCCAAATCAGTAAGACAGGTAATCAATTAATAAGCACTGGGAGCGGAGCATTCCAATGGTTTCTTAATGGCAATCCGGTAGGAATTAATTCGAACTCCCATACTCCTTTAACAAATGGCACTTATACTGTGCAGGTAACTGATATATTCGGATGCAGCTATTTGTCAAATCCATTTATTGGTACTGATGGCATAAATGAAATTGCTAATACGGAAGGAATAAGTATTTATCCAAATCCAGCAAAAGGAGAATTCACAATTCACAATACACGAAATACAATTACTTCCGTCGAGATTTTTGATCTGCTTGGAGAAAAAGTTTACTTTGATAAAATCATTAATAGTACATCCTGCATCATACATCAAAAATTCTCTGTCGGAATTTACTTTGTAAAAGTAAGTGATAGAGAAAAGCAGTATAATATGAAATTAACCGTTCAGCATGATTGAACCGACACAGTTTCATAGTGAGAGTAGTATATCCGATAACATGAGGATAAATGAAAGTTTTTCGTAACTCTCTTTGTTTTTTGACGGACTAACTGAGCACTCTCGCCAGTTTCAGTGGAGGTCGGAAATTTCAGTATATTTGTGCCTGAGGCACGATGTATTCGCAGCCTGGCATGGAGCGTAGCGAAATGCCAGGTGAGGTGACAAGAAATGTATTAATCCCTGAAAAGGTGCATCCATTCACATATAGCATCCCTTATCGATATTATCAAATGTATAGGTAAATGGTGTTTGGTACGACCCATCACCATATCTATAAATGGTAAGCCTCGTCACGGAGTGCCTAACCTACCCCTATTTTTTTTGGCGGGCAAAAGTCCGACCCGCTGTATCCCAAGTCTCTTCATTCCCAAATCTTTCTTCTCCCCTATTCTTACAATACCATTAACAAGAATTCACCTTGAATCGGGACTAATATCGTGGGGTTTTTCGTTGTAATCATCGAACAGAAAAAGAAACACTTCTTTACGACAATGAACAGGACACTCATATTTGCTCTCTTTCTTAGCGGCTTTATCGCTGCGGAAGGGCTATATGCTCAGGCTTCAAGCGCGGGGGGCAACTCCTTTGCGCCTGCTGCGGGCAGTGTGAGTACGAGCAAAAAGGAAGTTCAGGACGAGAAGCGTGAGGAGCTGAAGACCAAACTTCTGAAGCGTAAGATGGAGCTTGATGGCGAACGTCTCCAGTTCGCACCTGCACCGAGTTCGAGCAATGCCCCAAGCGGCGGACGTTCAGCCGCTCCACAAAATACTGAGAGCACTCGCGACCTCAAACGCGAACAAGCTCCAGCACCGAAAGCCAAAGATTCTCGCCCGAATAAGTAGAGTATCTCCGCAACCCGGCGCTTGACCTTGAGAGGGAAGTGACCGCGGTACACTAATCTAATCACAGTAACGTCCGATCGGCTCTTGTAGCATATTTCTGCTATATAGCTTCCTAAAGACAAGCGCAGTACTTCGGTAACTCGCGTATACGTATCCCGTAGAAAAAAAATATTCAGTTTTATGACATTTGTTATCAATACATTTTGGAATTATGTAGGTAAGGTAAAGCGACTCGCTGGGCATCGCTCGTATAAGCGTTTGCTTATTGGCGGACTCATCTCTGCGCTCGGTGATAGAATAGGATTCATCGCCTTCCTTGCGGCAGTCTCGTCACATTCGCATGATGTGCTTGCTATCGGCGGCATCACGATCTCGGAAATGCTTCCGGGCATCGTCGCATTGCCGTTCGTTTCGTTTATTGTCGACCGCATGGATAAGCGCAGGCTTTTGCTTGTGGCAGATCTTGCGCGTGGTGTGCTCTATATTATTGCAGCATTTGCTGGTGATCTGTGGCTCTTCTATCTGCTTGGCTTTACTTCGACATCGTTCACGATGCTCTTCGAGCCATCGCGTCAGGCGCTTGAGCCGCACTACATTCCCGATGGCGAGATCACTCAGGCAAATGGAATGCGTATGGGGTTGATGAGCACGGTGATGCTTGTTGGTCCGGCGATAGGTGGCGTGATCGCAGGTACAGTAGGTTTTCAAGCAGCATTCCTTGTGAATGCGGCGAGCTTTTTTGTTTCTGCATATATGGTCTTTGATCTTGATGCAGTAAAGGAAAACAAAGCCGAGCGATCAGAGACTGTTATGCACGAGATCATGGGCGGATTGCGCGTAGTTCGCGATACGATCGAGCTGAAATATCTTTTCATCCAAATGGCGGTGTTCTCATTTGTGATAGGAATTCAATTCCCGCTTATTTTCGTATGGGTTAACGAGAATTTGCATGGAGGAGCGACGGATGCAGGTTGGCTCTTTTCAGCTATTGGTATCGGCGGACTTATTGGCGGTGCGATCTTAACCTCTCTTCCGAAAGAGAACCAACCATTCAATGCGAGAACCGTGCGAGGTAGACGCAACATCGCATGGCTTGCCGCAGTTGACGGAGTTGTAGTATTGTTCTTTGCTCCGCTCACGACGCTTCTGCCTGCGATGGGGATCTTCGTAATGTTCGGTTTGATAGGTACTTCGTTTCATGTAGCCGTTACCGCGGCGATCACGGAGCTAACACCTGACACGCATCGAGGAAGAGTATTCTCGCTCTATAGCGCAATGCAAGGTCCGCTTATCGTTCTCTCTATTGCTCTCGGGGCACCACTCGCAAGACAATATGGCGCAGAGAGTGTATTCTACGTCACGGGTGCAATGGAAGTGCTTGTTGGGGGAGCGGCGGTTATGCTTGCTGGGAAGATCTTAAAAGACCGGAATGTCACGGCATAATTTCCGAGATCAATTTCTGAAAGAACATCGTATCATCCATTTTGTAGATACGAGATTCGAACTCTGTTTGCGTGAAGGATTTTAATGCAGTATCAAGTGCGGCGCGGGAATATCTCCGTGCCGCAATAGTATAATCTTTTACGAAGTATGCCGCTCCACCATAAAGTCCGAGTGCTTGTGCAATCGCTTGATCTCCTTCGCGCTCCATTTCTTTTGCAACGATAAGCTGCTCCAAGTATTTTCCGATCGCGGGGACAATAATATATTTCGCGCTCTTATCTTCGGCTATCATCCGCAAAGCGATCTCACTTGCTTTCTCAGCATTTCCTGCGCCGATAGCTTTTGTTAATTCAAATGAATTGAATGTACGAGAAATACCGACGGCTTGTTCGACATCTTCTTCGGTGATCGTTGACCTATCACCGATATATGCGAAGAGCTTTTCTAATTCACTTGAATTTGTCCGAAGATCAGTACCGACAGATTCAACGACGAGCCTCGCTGCATTAAAGTCTAATGTTCTTCCTGCCTTGCCAGCCCGAGCAATGAGCCATTCAATAACGGCAGTTTCTTTGAGCGGTGGGAATTCGAGAGTGACGGTCTTTGCAAAAAACTCTTTCCACGGGTGCATGTTCTTCGCACCAGGCTTTGTGGTTTCGATAATAAGAACGCAATCGAAGTTCGGCTTTTCGATATAGCTTAAGATCGGGTCTTCATGCGAGGATGATTTGGAGGATTTCTTAGCAACGGGTTCAGCAGCTGTTGCACGAGAACGCCACAGTTTCTCTGCATCGCGGACGATGACCATTCGCCTATCTGCCATAACAGGGAATTGGCTTGCGCAATTTACCACATCCACGCTTTTTCCTTCTGAGCCATAGAACTGGTCAAAATTGAAGGATCGCATCCCGAAATCAGGCAAAAACGTCTCTAATGCCAGCGCGATAAACTCGCTTTTGGTGAATTCATCTTCGCCGTAAAGGAAATAGACCGCATCGGCTTTCCCTTTTTTCCAACTCGCTATGATCTGTGCTTGTGTCATTCTTTCATGCAAAAATACGTTTGATCTAGGAGAAGTCCGTAGATTTGTAGGGAATTCTTGCATAGACGGAGAAAAATTCGAAATAACGCACTGAATGAAGCCTTTTATACTGATCGCCCTCAACGGGGTACTCATTACATACTTTATCTGGCTATCCAGAAAAAAGAATCTACTCTCCTTCCTCTCCGACGGTAAGTGGTGGCTGACGTGGCTTTCGATCGCCATCATCACGCTCATGGACGAACTCACGTCCATCTTTTACGCTCCTGCCGAATCGTATGCGATCCTCGGTATATCCGCGTTCATCTTTATTGCGCTGACCTCAGTGCTGATGCGCTTCCTCTCGAACCGAATGGTCGAGATCGCGCATATTTTGGAGCATCACAACATCCGCGGTGGAGGTGTGTATAGCTTCAGCTATTTGGTACTCGGTCCGACAGTGTCGTTTATCGCCGTTGCTTCGATCTTAGTTGATTACATACTTACTGCGGCGATCTCAACAGTATCGGCAGTATATAATGGTGGTGCATTCTTGGATATGTCCCCGTGGATGATCTATTCTGCGATGATCGGCATTATTTGGTTTATTGCGGCGCTGAACATCATAGGCATTAAGGAAAATGCTCGCTTTACCTTTATCATCTTCATGGTCGCGGGATTAGTATTGGTGACACTTGTTGTATCTGGTCTGCTCGACCCCAGCCCAGGGCAAGGAGCGAGAATACTCCATGGATTCAAGGCAACCTACGATCAAGTAACGGGAGGCTCATTCTTTGCCGGTATCGGCTTTATGATCCTTGGGGTATCGTCGGTAATCCTTGCTTACTCGGGTATAGAAAGCGTTGTGCAAACTGCCGGACTTGTGAAGAGTTGGAAAGAGATCCGCAAGGCATACATGTTTCTTGCGTTAACGGTCGGTATTTTCACACCGATCGTTTCTATGTTGGTACTCTCTCGCACAGATATAAATTTCGGAGAGCATGAGACCGATCTTCTTACGCATTTCGCTTCACTATTGAATGGTGAGTGGTTTGGTATAACGGTGGGAGCGCTTGCCAGCTTTACGCTTATCATGGCTGTTAATACGGCATTTGTTGCATCGAGCGAACTCTTGGAGCGCGTCGCACATCGCTATGGCTTTCACTGGCTCATCAAGACGAACCGCACCCATTCGCTTTATCGCGTTCATATTATGAATGCGATCTTTTTTTCAGTGATCATTCTTGCCACAGCAGGCAGCCAGAAGATGCTTGCGCAAATGTATGCCGTTGGTTTGGTGGCGAGCTTCAGCATCAACATGGGTGCGCTTGTGATCTATCGTTACAAGCAGGGGAGCAAAGATATTCGTGATTACAATACATCACGTACGGGTACGCTTGTGATATTCTTGATCTTACTTGCGTGTTTTGGAGTGATCGCCTACCACCATTGGATGGGCTTCGTACTCTGGATCGTCGCTGTTGCAGTTTCACTTGTCATCGGCTTCCGTGTTGCACGTAAACGTGCACCAGAGAAGTTGGAGTATGCTAAGTTAGAACTCGATCAGCAAACAGACCTCATGTTGCAAATAGCAGAATCTCCTACTGAATTCCACGTCTATCTGCGCCGACCAAAGGATGCAACTGATGTGATAGACGATAAGAGCGTTGCCTACGTTACGCTTTTCTCTCCTCGAGCAGGAACGCCGGAGAAAGTCGGTTGGAATCACTACCGCTTCCCATTCGAGAATGAGTCGCTCTTCCGCAAGATCACTGAATTTATTACCTACATTGACTATGAAGTTGGTGGCATGAACATTACATTCCATCTTGGTTGGCCCACATCAAGTTGGATAGATCGTATGGCGATCGGCGTATTGGTGCTGTCGCTTTTACGCTTACCGAAGGTGTTCCCCCATCACAATTTCGTGATCGAGTATAGGCGTGGGGACCTTAAGAAATTGCCTGAAGTGGTATAAGATATTCTCAAAGAATGAGTACTGGTGCAGTTATTGTAGCGGCGGGTAGTGGGGCACGCTTTGGGAAGCGGAAGCAATTCGAGATGCTTGGGGGTATTCCTCTTTTCTTGCACAGCGTAAAGACGTTTGCAGCACATCCGTTGATTGACGAGATCGTCCTTGTTGTGCCTGAAAAATATCTTCAAGAGATGAAGAGTGTTGTAGATGAGTACGATCATTCAGGTAAAGTGATGTATGGACCCGGTGGGGAGCGTCGGCAAGATTCTGTTGCA
>JBKJHR010000227.1:0-3674 GCA_046598695.1 Kapaibacterium sp. (SeqCode) | reverse complement strand
GCAGCAATAGCGACTTCTTCTACAGCGCGGTCAAACGTTTTCTCATTTGATTGTGAAGGCTTTGTGAAGCCTGAGAGTTTCCTTACAAACTGAAGCGATGCATCGTGTATCTCCTCTTCCGTTGCTGGAGGGTCGAAGTTGAAAAGAGTTTTGATGTTTCTACACATATTAATGGTCAAGTTTTCTAAGGTTTATCTGAGAGATATCTTATCGGATTTTTAGACCAACTACGGAGTGAGTGAATCAAAAAGCCCTGAATTTGTCGGTTTACGTTCGATGCCGAAATGTCTATAAGCAAGCTCTGTAACTTCTCTACCGCGAGGGGTGCGCTTTAAAAAGCCCTCTTGGATGAGGAATGGCTCGTAGACTTCTTCGATGGTGCCGCCTTCTTCGCCAACGCTGACAGCAATGGTATTCACACCAACTGGTCCGCCACTGAATTTTTCTATGATCGAGAGTAGGATGCGCTTATCCATTTCATCTAATCCATGTTCATCAACTTCCAATGCTTCAAGTGCAATAAGAGAAATGTCTCGTGTAATTTTTCCAGTGCCTTTGACTTGCGCAAAGTCACGAGTACGGTTGAGCAAGCGATTCGCGATACGCGGAGTCCCTCTTGAACGACGCGCAAGCTCCATTGCACCGTCATTATCAATCTCGATATTAATGATACGCGCACTACGTTCGATGATCGTCTTTAACGTGTCGGCATTGTAATAATCAAGTCTGTTCGTAATGCCAAAGCGTGAACGAAGCGGAGCGGAGAGAAGACCTGCACGTGTGGTTGCGCCAACAAGAGTGAAAGGCTTCAGATCAATTTGCACAGAGCGCGCCGCAGGACCCGAATCGATCATAATATCCAAACGATAATCTTCCATCGCAGAGTACAGATATTCTTCGACGGCGGCTGAGAGGCGGTGGATCTCGTCAATGAACAGCACGTCGCCTTCTTCGAGATTCGTGAGAAGCCCCGCAAGATCTCCGGGACGTTCGAGCACGGGACCAGATGTCGTCTTGATATTCGACCCCATTTCCGAAGCAATGATGTTCGCAAGCGTCGTCTTACCAAGCCCAGGAGGACCCGTGAAGAGTGCGTGATCGAGCGCTTCACCACGCTGCTTTGCGGCAGCAATAAAAACGCGTAGATTATCAACGATGGACGGTTGCCCCGAAAACTCCGCAAAGCCTTGCGGACGCAAAGTCTTCTCGAAATCAGATTCGATACGATCAGAAGACGTTGTAGATGAACGGTCGTTTTTTTCTGGCATTATAGTATTGTTGCAATTTTAACATAGTCTCTGGTAAAACGTTTTCTCAAAAACACCAATGAAAAAGTCACGAAGAAAAAAATCGGGAAATTCTCTCTACTCTTACGTCGTTTCATTTTAAGATTGTACATTTAACCCCACGCTGATGGAAGTAGCAAGTTTTGAGCAGGTGAGTGTTCGCACCAAAACGTCGTCACGTTCACGTATTGCGCTCGTCTTTACTGGCGGGACGATTGCCGTTACGACGAATAAGAACTCAGGACCGACACCGAACTTAAAAGGCAAAGATATTTTAGCACGTATTCCTGAGATCGCTAATTATTTGCCCGACGTTGAAGTGGATATATTCGACTTTGCTACGCTTCCTGGTCCGCACATGTCGCCGGAGATGATGCTGACGCTTTCGGATTTTGTTCGCGTTGTAAGTGAAGATAATGATGGTGTTGTCATCACCCATGGTACTGATTCACTTGAAGAAAGCGCCTACTTCCTTGATCTCTTGCATACAGGTCATAAGCCGGTTGTTTTTACTGGTGCAATGCACCACTCACTCGATGCGGCATGGGATGGTGGAAAAAATTTGATCGATTCGATCGCTGTCGCATCGTGCGAAGCATTTAGGAATGAAGGGGTTCTGGTTGTGCTTGACGGATCCGTCCATCATGCGGCAGAAGTGACCAAAGCACATACGATGCGCACCGATACATTCCGTTCGCTTGATTTTGGTCCGCTTGGTGTGGTTAATACACTCTCGATGGGTGCTCCTGAAAAACTTCGATCAGCGAAATTCAGAACTCCGATAGCATTGACCTATGATGATGATCTGCCATATATAGAATTGTTAAAGGTTTATTCCGGAATGGACGATCAGCTCTTTAAGTATGCCCTCAAAGAGGGAGTGAAAGGTATTGTCGTTGAAGCGATGGGGCAAGGGAATGTCACTCCTGGGGCGATCAATGGTATCTCGATGGCACGTGAGAAGCACGTACCAGTTGTCATCGTATCGCGCTGTCCGTCGGGTCCGGTTCGGCCTTACTATGCCTATGAAGGGGCGGGACGAGAGCTTGAAAAACTTGGTTGTCTTTTCGCGCCATACCTTACTGGTCCGAAGGCGAGATTAAAGCTTATGTTGGCAGTCACGGGTGAGTATTCGGGCGAGAAACTTGCAGAGCTATTCCCGATGGGGTGAGGCTGTAAATGGCGGTTTTGTCACAATTCCCATTGCGCCTTCGTTGTTTAAATGGAAGTAAATCTTTAGTCCATGAAAAAACTAAATTATCCCCCACAACCAAACACTTTTCAACATTTCTTATATTTGCAGGGCAGAGTTAGGCATATTTTTGTAAAAAAGTAGTCTTTTCTGCATTTTTATCATTAACCAGGTGTAATTATTATCGTGTCTCGAAGTTCTTATCCACAGGAAGCGAGTGAACCTCTAAAAGACGCTGAGCGTGGGGGGGAGAGTGTTGCTCGTGATGAGGATTTGTTCGACGCCCTCTTCGAATGGATGCCGACACACGATGCTACAGACCCAAACATTGCTCTTGCCGAGGACATTGCTTCGAGTGAAGTAACGGCGATAGAAGCTGAGCCGACAGATGAGAAACCTCATCATCGGTCGCGTTTCTTTGCGAATGGGCAGATCAAAAAAAGCCCAACGCTTGCCCGAAGCTTCACGGATGAGTTCATTGATTCAACAGCCGGTGGACCCGACTCAGATGAGACGCTCTTTTTTCGCTACCAAAAAGGCGATGAGAAAGCATTCTTCTTCTTGTATGAACGGTATAAGTCAAGTGTCTTTGCGTACTGCTCGAAAGTTCTTCTTTCGGCGGGGTTAGCAGAGGAGCTTGTACAAGATACGTATCAAGAGGTATTCTTACGGGTCTCTCAATACCGCAACACGTTCACGCAAGGCGAGTTTCGCGCATGGATCTTTACGATCACGCGCAACACCTGTCTTAGCTGGAAAAAGCGAGGACTCAAAAACTCCTTTGCTACAGGTGGTGCTATTGATCCTGATCAGATGAGTGAAGATCAAGCGATGGGGGGTAACTCCAGCGTAATTCGCTCCGACGATCCGCTCGAGATTCTTTCATTGAAAGAACAGACGGATCTTCTCTTGAAGGCTATTGCCGAACTTCCTGAAACATACCGCGAAGCTTTAATGCTTTGTGAGTATGAAGGTTTGACCTACGAGGAGATCGGCAAGATCACAGGAACATCCCTCTCGACTATTCGTATCAGAGTATTCAGAGCAAAAAAACGGCTACGCAAAGTGCTGACTCCGATCATGGGAAAGGATTACCATAAGCGGGCAGTAAAAGCTGATGAAGACATTACTGGGGAAGATGAAAATGAATAAAAATAGTTATATCAACGAAGAGCATATTATCGCCTTTTTAGATG
>JBKJHR010000198.1:0-7827 GCA_046598695.1 Kapaibacterium sp. (SeqCode) | reverse complement strand
TGCTCGTCGGGCATGAGCCGCATCTTTCCTCTTTGGGATCAGCTCTGCTTGGTTTACCACATGCGGTGAAGCTCGATAAGTGCAACAGCACTCTTCTTCATTTCTATCATCGCATGTGGTAAGCCAAGCAGAGCTGATCCCAAAGAGGAAAGATGCGGCTCATGCCCGACGAGCATAATATTGCGATAGGTTCGGATATGCTCTTCGACGAGCGCCATCGTATCTGTCACCTCACTCATAGGGCGGATGGCATCGCTGATCTTGTAATCAGAATCCGGTGCGAAATACATCGTCGCGATCTCTGCTGTTTCTTTGGCGCGAATAAGTGGTGAGGATATAACAAGGTCGGGAGAGGGGTACTTCATTCTCGCTAGGGACTTCATGACCTCTTTCGTCTTTTCCTTACCTTCAGGGACGAGATGACGCTCAGCATCGGAGGGACGCGAACCATGTTCTTCGGCTATGCCATGACGCAAGAGATATAATAACATACACCCTAAACGCAACCAAAGCGCGAGAGACTCCCGCGCTTTGGATAGCTTACCTATAAAAAATACAGTATTACTGAAGCTTTGAAACCGTTGACGGTGAATTAGGCTTCGCTTTCATCCCAGAACCTTTTACGATCCAAAATGGAACATTGAAGCCTGGACGTTGGGCATAGTATTCAACATTCTCGTATCTATCCAACTTAGCAATGCGAAGAGGGGTAGAAAAAAGCGGGGTGATGGGTAATTCTTCATACATTATTTGTTGAAATTTTTTCATCAACACATCACGCTTATTGAAATCGAATTCTACACGATTTTGCTCAAGAATTTGGTCAACTTCAGGGTTAATAAAAGAGGTGACATTCTGACCCTTGTTTTTTGCCTGCGAAGAATGCCAAAGCTCGTATGGATCATCTTCTGTCGCATTCCCTCCGATGTTTGCTATTGCCACATCGAAGTTATGCGTTCTATTGTTGTTAATCCAAACACTCCATTCAACCGTTGATACCTCTGCTTGAATACCAACTTTTCTCATTTGTTCTGATATAACAAGTGCCGTTTGTTTTACAACGTCACTACCTGTATAGAGATTAAATGTGAACTTGAACGGTGTTTTCTTGCCGTCAATTACTTTATCCAATACACCGTCGTTATCAGAATCCGTCCACCCTTCTTCTGCAAGCATCTTCTTTGCCAAATCGGGATTGAACTCAATAGGCTTAAGTGTTGCATCGTAGTGTGGCTGAGTAAAATTTATAACACCATTAACTGGACGAGCAAGACCCTTGAATATCTCTTTTACAATCTGATCGCGATTGATCAAATGGCTAAGTGCCCAACGAATTTTTTTATTCTTGAAAAGAGCTCTTTCACTATTCCATTCAATAAAACTACGACTATTATAATAAACTGTATCCTTCCGAATAAAAGGCTGCTTCGTAGAGTCCAATTGTGCATAAAGAGGTGCAGGGACAATATCCATAAGGTCAATTTCTTTCGCTTTTAGGGCTGTCACAGCAGCCGTATTGTCCGTAATCGTCTTAAACATAATTTCATCAGGATATGCCTCGCCCCAACCAATGTCTTTTGCCCAGTAGTTTGGATTCTTCTTGAATGAGATATGGTCATTTGTTTTCCATTCACCATATAAATATGGTCCTGTGCCTATCATCATTTTAGGATCTCTGATAGAGGCAGGATTCTTGAAGTCTTCCGATTGTTGCAAAAAGGCAGGGTTCTTAGAACCACCATGCTTTATTTCAGACCAGCTCATTTGGTCAGTGTAGTTTTTCGGATCAAAAACATGCTTTGGTAAAATAGACACATAGCCACCAGCAAGTACGCGGTCCATTTGGAAGTATGGTTTACTTAAATGAAATGCTACCTTCATTTTATCACCGTTTACATATACGATGCTATCAACAGCTTCAACAGCACTGCGCGTCTGTGTTGTTTCGATCTGCAACGGATTCATCACGCACTTAAAGCTAAACATTACATCCTCTCCCGTCACAGGCTGACCATCACTCCATTTTGCGGTCGAATTCATCGTATAGGTATAGGTCAAATGGTCGGCAGATATTTCTGCTACGCTCGCAAGCCAGGGAATAAGCTCTTGTGTACGAGGGTTAACGTTGTTGAGAGGCTCCCAAATAAGAGGATAGGCATATTGAGCAGCAGCATCGTGCGCCAAGTATGGGATGATGTTCGTGATGTCGGCAGAGACCCACCATACCACATTGTTCTTTTTGGATAAGCCGTAGTCAGCGCCGCCACTGGGACTGTCTGATTTTTTGCCACAGCCGTAAAGACCTACGAGCAGTGCCGCGCAGAGCACGGAGAGAAAGAGATTTTTCGTTTTCATAGAGTGAGTAAAAAGAAATAAATACTATTCAAAATCATGTTCAAAATACGGGATCACACGTTCATTCGCTGAAATACCTTCGGCATGTTTCAGAGCGATCTTCTGCTCAAGCTTTTTGGTAAGTTCTTGCGAGGCATCATATCCATAATGCTTGAGCAAGTAGTTCAGCGCTATGACTTCAGAGATAACTGTAATGTTCTTCCCTGGTAAGATCGGCAGCTTGACGCGCAATATCTCAACACCGAGGATCTTCACCGTTGATTCGTCAAGCCCGGTTCGTGTATAGGTAGTAGCAGCATCCCAGACTTCCAACTCAACGATCACCTCAACGCGTTTCTGGAAACGAATTGCGCGGATACCGAACATTTCACGGACATTGATAATGCCCAATCCGCGAATTTCCATGAAGTGTCCGCCAAGCTCTGTCCCTGACCCCATCAAGATACCCTCGCCCTTTTGCGTGACCACCGTCACATCATCCGTAACTAAGCGATGACCACGTTCGATCAGATCAAGAACCACTTCGCTTTTCCCGACACCGCTTTTGCCGACAAAGAGCATCCCTACTCCATAGACATCAATGAATGAGCCATGCAGAGATGTATGGAAATTGAATTGGTCGTCAAGGAAATCCGTGATGAGGTAGATCGCTTGCGTCGTCTCAATAGATGTATAGAGCATCGGTATTCCGCGCTCTTCACAGATGGCAAGCAGATCATCATCAGGGGCATTGCCGCTTGTGGCGACGATACACGGAATCTCGAAGGATGCAAGAGTCGAGAATGCTTTTAGCTTTTCTTCGCGGGTCAGAGATTTGAGGTAATACGTTTCGGTATTGCCAAATATCTGAACGCGATGATGCGTGAACAGCCCGACATACCCTGCAAGCGCCAAGCCGGGGCGGTGCAGATTCTTATCGGTGATCTTCCGATCAAGTCCTTTTTCTCCGGCAAGGACACGAAGTTTGAAACGGTCTTTCATCTGTTCGAAGAAAAACCGACTCGTGATCGAATCCTTACGTAGAACTTTGTAATTGAGCCAACCCGGCTGCGTCGCGTTATCTGCCATTCACGATTTTCCTATTCGGTAACTTCAATAATTTCTGAGATTTCTGATTTCTCGAGTGAGTGTCGTTTCAATTCGAGCGATGCGTAATGCGTCTCTTTGTGTTTCTTGAGTTGCTTATCAAGCGTCTTGATCGCAATATCGATAGACTTCCCAATTTCGTCGGACGTTTCTTTGCAATGGAGGCGTGCACCTTTGACGTGCAGGTTAATTTCCGCAACGAACTCTCTGCCGTTATGCCCATCCTTATCAAGGATGACATCTGCTTCTAAAATTTCGTATTTCGCTGCGAGGAATCCAAGTTCCGTTTCGATGTACGTCTTAATGTCACCGTGAGCGGACTCGTGACGGTTTACATATTGTATGTTCATAAGCTTATCATAATAAGTGTGTAAATCAATGTCATTTTTGCCAATATAACCAACAGCAATTTACGAAGAAAATGCAAGGATTGTACATAAGGGACGCATTTTTCTTTTCGTGTGGAAAATGAAGAACGCTACCCGTTCTCGCTCCTTGGATGGGCTTTATCATATACTTGCTTGAGTCGGTCTATGGTCAGATGTGTATATTTTTGCGTTGTGGCGAGTGATGAATGTCCGAGCATTTCCTGGACAGCCCTGATCTCCGCTCCGTTATCAAGCAGGTGCGTCGCGAAGGAATGCCTGAGCATGTGTGGATGCGGAGCATCGGATTCACCTGATCCACGAAAATATTTTACAACGACCGTATGCACCATGCGCGGAGAAAGCCTCTTGCCATTCGCATTCAGAAATAGCGCATTCGTATCAACGATCTTTTTCCACTCACTGCGAGCAATGATGTACTGTCTGATCGCGGCAACAGCCTTCTCCCCTATCGGCACGATACGCACTTTATTCCCTTTGCCAAGAATGCGGACTGTTCCGCTTTCAAGATCAATATCGGTAAAGTTAATGCCGCAAAGTTCGGAACGGCGAAGTCCGCTGGAATAGAGCAATTCCAATATCGCAGCATCACGGCTCCCCATAGGCGTAGAAACGTCAGGTGAATCTAGCGCCGTCGCAACCGCGCGTTCGCTGACAACATCAGGCAATCTCTGCTCTTTCTTTGGTGTTCGAATATGCCGCGCCGCATTGTAACTGAAAACTCCCTGCCCTACCAAGAACTTTAGGAACGATCTCACCGCTGCTATCTTTCGTCCAACCGATACCGCCGAGAGTGTCGCCCCTTTCTCATCCCGCTTCATAGAAAGCAAGCGAAGATAGCGCCGAAGCGTAGCAATATCATCATGCGTACCGTTGAGTGTCAGGTTACTCGTAGAAATGATCTCAGCGAATTCTTTGAGGTCGTTCTGGTAGGCAGTAAGCGTATGCGCACTCGAAGCCCGTTCATGCTGAAGATGATCGAAAAACCGATCGCGCAGTTCGGGAAAAGATTCGATAAAGCTTTGGCTCATTGTTAGAAGTATAACGACGCAGGGACTGGGAGAGTTTGGGTGTTTGTAGAGTAGCGTATTATAATTGTATAGTGCGCTAAGCATATACATTTAGTGATCATGTGCCTTTTCCTCGGTATCTTTGTATTGAATGTATCATCAATATCAACCGCCGAGCGCAGGCTATATCAGGCGCAAGATCACACCGATCCTTCGCAAACATCATGTGAAGCGTGCTGGCATATTCCCGACATTCGCCAGCGAAGAATCTGTGAAGCATAGCAAGATAGGATTGATCGTAGAGTTCGATACGGAGGCGACGATGTTCGATCTTGTCGAGATCAAGCAGAATGTGGAGCGAATCTTGGAGCGATATATTGATATCACCACCTACGACGGCATTCTCGAACGCTTCCGCGATCACGTTGAGAAATATCACACAACGATCTTATGATACAAGGCGGCGAAACCAAGGACTTCCTCCAGTTGATGCTCGATTGCATCACAAATATCGAAGAAGATATTCATGGCTCCGGCAGAGATGAATTTCTTGCGTCACGG
Organism: Kapaibacterium sp. (SeqCode); assembly: GCA_046598695.1. Lineage (GTDB taxonomy): Bacteria > Bacteroidota > Ignavibacteria > Palsa-1295 > Palsa-1295 > JBKJHR01. The sequence continues at coordinate 2,429 of JBKJHR010000198.1, read as the reverse complement.
ATAATGCAAGATGCTGTGATCCGCAGACTTATCATCATTGGCGAGTGCATCAAGAGCGTCCCCAGAAGAATGAAAGATGATTATTACACCATTGAATGGCGGAGCGTCGTTGGTATCCGCGATATTTTGGTGCATGATTATTGGGGTGTGGATCACGCACTCGTGTGGAAAATGGTCACGGAATATCTCCCAACTCTCAAAATACAGATGCTTCTGATGGTAAAAAATATTTCCTGAAGATATTCTCTATCAGTATATCTATCAGGTATTTGCCTATTTGTTCATGTGATCTCATAGTGACACGTGTCACGCCGCGCCGCTTGCAGTCGTTACTTCTGCATTACTGTCTCTCTCCAACAGTTCACTTAACAACACAGAAAGCGACAGCATTAGGGATTCATTATGAAACATACATTACTTCTATTACAACGACTCATTGTGTTCGGCGTCCTCCTAACATCCTTTGGAGTTCAGGCACAAACATCGAGCATCAGCCTCACCACACAATTGGTGATGTCACCAAATCCATCGCCGTATTTATCTGATTGGCAATCTCGGCGAGAGACGGCAATGTTCACCGCTACGCTTTCGCAGCCGATGAATCAGCCCGTGAAGTTGATTACCAATGTATCACTCAATGGGCAGATCGTCGCAAGAACAACATCGGAGAAAATGCCAATACTCACATTGCATCAAGGGCAAAATATTCTTTTCGCTGACCGCATTATTCCCTTTGATGCCGTAAACATCAGCGGAAATATCGGAGGAGTAAGTCAACGTCTCGGGAGAATTCCCGAAGGCAATTATGATATTTGCGTATGGTTTATCAGCGCAGAGACAGGATTGCCAATTGGATCGTCAAGTTGTGGCACGTTCAGCATACGTGATATGCAACCACCGTCGCTTATCAGTCCATTAAATGATGCACACTTCATCTCTCCAAGAAAAAGCGCACAAGCAAATAATACTTTTTCCGATACGAAGCAACGTAGTCTTACCGAACTTGCCGCGATGAATGCGCGATCACTTGCAAACGCAGGCAAGATCAATCTTGTATCGGGGAATACACATTACCTCTTTATACCTCACCTTATGGAGGAAGAGGGAATATACTATCGCTTCGAGATGAAAGAAGTGATGGTATCAAGTAAAATAAATACAGTCAGTGAGGCATCGTCCATTGCACCGCACTTCCAGTGGTTACCACCCATGCCAGCACCTTCAACGCATGTGCAGTATAAGCTTCAGATCGTCGAGGTATTGCCTGGGCAAACACCAGAGGCAGCATTTGGCACGAACATCCCACTCAATACACAACGTATTGTTACCACGACAAACAGCCTCATTGGTGAATCCGAAACATGGTGGTTCAACTTTTCAGGGAAGAAGCAATTCGCCTGGGGTGTGCAGTCAATTGATATGAAAGGCAATCCTATCGGCAAGAATAACGGCTGGTCAGAGACGAGGATCTTTGATGTGATCGGTGATGGGTCTAAGCCAACACCAGGTGATCCAGATTTTGATCTTCTTCGGATACGTGGTGAGAGTTTCTTTGATGTATTCGATAAAGTAGATTCACCAAAAGCTGAACCATGTGGTTTCCAAACCAAAAAATTCAAACGTAAATTCTATACTCCCTGCAAAGATGGAATGCGCAGTAAGTATGAAGTATGGAGTATCTTTACGTGTGCGCTCTTAAAGGGACATTCAGGACCACATCATGGCACCGCAGAAGATAGATACGTACTTATTGGCTCTGTTGGTTGCACTGCTGATGACGACAACACCGGCACAACACCGACCGAACCTGCTCCGCCGAAAGAAAAGATTATCAAGAGAAGTGATCTTGATAAGATCCCAACCTCAGAAGAAGCTGCCAAAATTGGTGTTGGTGTAAAAGTTGGTGTAGGCGCCGAGCCGTGCCCATATATAGAGAAGACTCTTCTTCGTACGGTCGTCGGCTCATGGAAGAAAGTAAGTACGGTTGTTCGCAATATTGCCTACAAGAAAACAGTCGTCGCTTGGGCAGATGTGAAATGGCAACGGACGATATGGAATGTCTTCGCTATCAAGCATTGCACTCTCGAAAAAAATCATGCAGGGGCACATAAACTTGACGCACCGAAAGAGGTCTTCGAGAAATATGGCACGATCACGGAGACGATCTCTTACGGACCCGGTGTAGCACAAACAGAGCCGAAGCCACATTGGTCAGATTCTGTCCCAACAGAAGACCCGAAATAACGGAGTCGAGGAAACATAGCCGCAGATTCAAACCTGCGGCTTTCTCTTTTACTAAATGATCTTATTGAGGAGCGATCCATTATTTGAAATTGCGAAAGATGGTCGTAACTCATCCTTTCGCAAGAACGAAGAAAAGCAAAACGTGCTGACGTGGGTTCTTGTATGTAGCGATATGTGTTTACCTA
>JBKJHR010000096.1:0-4620 GCA_046598695.1 Kapaibacterium sp. (SeqCode) | reverse complement strand
AAATTAGCAAAGTAAATACGATACACATGAGAATAAATACACCCTATACTATCCTATGCAAGACAAAAGCTACCTGGTTCGTGGCTTTGGTATTTGCGTTACTAATGAGTGGCTCATCCACAGCCCAAGTTACCTTACTGACAAATCAACAAGAACAATCTGTACTTGACCAAGTTGAAGATTGTTCAAAAATTTATTCAATTTCTACCGGTTTAGCTCAAGGAGGTCAATATCAAAAAGAATTTGATACTCTCAAGTATTTTGTTGAGCACTGCTTCAAGTATGTAAAGACATGGGTAGCATTTGGGGATTTAGCTGGTTCCAATTATTATCGTAGTACTGATGTCAATCGTTTTCCCGAGCATTTAGCATGGCTCAAAAAAGTGCTCTATTACGATCTTGATACACTATACTATTGTCAAAATGTTTCTTCCATGATGGAGACATTCCATTATTTTGATAGTCAACATGGTTTATATCGTGAAGGCGCAATTGCAGTCGGTAAATACCTTAAAGATTCTGCACATTGTGATTATATGGATGGATATCTCACAAAAACAATTAATGAAACGATTAACATTCTTCACCAAAAATGGCAAGATACCGTTAAAGATTCTATTGCAACACCATTCAATCCACACATTCCCACTCTTGAGGAGTTAGACCTTACAATCATTCGGGGTCAGAAGAATGCTGTTGCTGGTGGGGTGGTGAATGGGCATGAGCGCATCACTAATTTCTTAGCGGGTCGTAACCCTTTTAGCAATGATGTATCTCTTTCTGCTGAGCTATCAGCCTCTACCATGCTTCATTTAGCTATCTTCGATGAGCTTGGCAGGGAAATGTACTCGGAAGGGCTTGGATATAAACAAGTAGGAGAGTATCATTACACGATCCCCTCAAAAGGCTGGTCAAGTGGTGTGTATTATGCCAGACTGAGCACGAGCGGCGGCGAAGTCAAGACCGTGAAGCTGATAAAGAAATAGCGGGATTTCAAGCGTATCTCCCCTGACGGTATCCGAGAAAATGGCATTGGGCTATCGGGCGAGAGTTTCGGCACTTATGATTCTCTCAAGTCGTTTTATGTGCTGGAATTGAAACTGCTTTTTTACAGATCTTTTACAACGAATATGAAACGTATCATCCTTTCGGTTTTTGCATTATGCTTCCTCTCCGCTCTGTCATTTGCACAGGGTTTTGAAGGCGTTATTACGATGTCCATGAGCATCCCGCAAATGGGTGATAAGCCCATGCCGATGGTGATGAGCATGAAGGGCGAGAAGTCCCTCACGCACATGGAAATGGGACCTATGGGCGCAACCGATATATACAAGGACGGCTCTACCAAGATGGTTATGGTGATGAAAGCCATGAACATGGGCTACGAAATGGATCTGGCGAAGGTGAAGGAGCAAGCAAGCAAAGATGAAAAGATCCCAGAGATAACTGCCACCGGAAAGAAGGAGAAGATCAACGGCTATAATTGCGAGAAATACGTCTGCACACTCGAAAAAGGCATGACGATGGAAATGTGGATGACATCTGAGCTTCCGAAGAATATCAGCACCGCGATCGCCAATTCTATTCAGGGCGGTATGCGAAGTGCCGCATCAAGCGGTACGGCGACAGCTTTTGAAGAGATGATGAAAAAAGGTCTTGCCACGATTCGCGTTTCTGTGAAAAAAGATGGCGAAGAACAAGCCCAGATCAATTTCGAGAAGTTCGAGGCGAAATCCCTCCCTGATGAGCTCTTTATAGTACCAGCAGGCGTTAACATCATGCAGATGCCATCCGGTATGGGTGGCGGAATGGGTCGGTAATACGGGATATTACAAATTATCTTGGCAGGAGCGGAACTGAGAGTGAGCCTCTTCCCGTTTTCATGCCCCCGTATAAAAACGGCAGGATAGCCGGTAACGTAAAGTTTGAGACCGAGTCCTACGCAATCGTGATATGCCCAACCGAGTCAGGTCCGGAAGGAAGCAGCTCTCAGCAATGTCATGGTGTGACGTGGACCGCTCGGTCTCTTTATTTTTAGAAGGATTTTTTCTAGCCTCCGCCTTTGTTCCACTTACGTATAAATTTTAGTCTTACGTAGGTAACCTACTATTTTACAAATTGTTACAGTGTATGTATCCTGCTGTAGTCTCAGCATTGTACATATTTTTTTACAAAATACACATATCCTGCTCGGGTGAGAAACCGATCTCTTCTTTCCAAGAGATCTTATCACTACCGTGAGTTGGTATTTCCAGTTGGAGAGAGCCACTGCAAGCTTTGCTTACATTGGCGATCCTAAAGAAAGAGCTTCGTATCAGTTGCATCGCCTTGTTTTAAAGAGTCAAACGATGTGCTGCATATTCTCTTTCGCATAGATATATTGAGGGACACCCCATCTTGAGCTTCGGCACCATAGATCTTGTGAATACGAGTTCGCTTTTTGCGATCATTATGACGATCCTGCTTTGGATAGCAGGAAAGCAACAGCGCTTTGCGCTGGCAGCTTGTTCGTCTGATCGTTCGATGCGTACTGATTCATCTCCGATCACCGAACGCGATACCGTGAATTCCATTCACGCCCGTCGTCATTCTTTCTTTCTTTTGCCAAGCTTCCCCGTAGGTATTCTCTCGAATAGCCGCAGAATCCATTCGTTTTCGCCGTATGGCAACAGAAAGCTTCGAGCATTCAGACGAACATGATTCTCGTTTCTCCTTACTGACTGAAAATACACTCCCGTCACACCGGAGCAATATGTGATCACCGCAGGAGCAATATGCTTCTGCATATTCATACACATATATGCTGCAATTACGAAAAGAAATCGTTATTAGCGCGCGGAAAGAAAATGAAGTCCGCATTGCGATAACAGAGAACGGACAGCTCGTGGAGCTATTCGTTGAGAATCAAGAAACCGTCCGCCACGTCGGTGAGATATTCCTCGGTAAGGTCGCAAAGGTCATTCCCGGAATGAACGCCGCATTTATTAATGTCGGTCTCGGACAAGATGCCTTCCTACATTTCTCCGATGTCGGAGATTCCTTCGACGGATCAATGGCGTATCTCGCAGATACGGACATGACTGACGATGATGACGATGAGGAAGACGATGAAGATTATGATGACGAGAGCGACGAGGGCGAATCAAACGGCAAACCTCGCTTGACGCTCAAAGGAGAGCCTGGTGCACCTGCTCCAAGATCGGCTGCTCCGCGCGCTATCCAAATGCCTTCTGCGCCACGTAAGCCATTTTCTACACTTGAGGTATCGAACATTAACCTCCAACCGGGACAAGATATTCTTGTGCAGGTAACGAGAGAAGCATTCGCCAACAAGGGAGTTCGCGTCACAAGCCGTCTTTCGCTTCCGGGCAGATTCGTCGTACTTGTGCCATTCGAACCTGGTATCGGTATCAGCAAGAAGGTCTATTCCGTCCGTGAACGCCGCCGTTTGCGCCGCATTATTCGCTCATTGAAGCCTAAGGATACTGGCGTTATCATTCGCACTGTTGCAGAAAATAAAGAAGAGTCTGCACTCCGCGAAGATATGGAGAAATTGATCAATGATTGGAATTCGATCCAAGGGAAGATCAAAGATGCCACCGCGCCGCTCTTGGTCTTTCAGGATACAAACATTACATCCTCAGTCATGCGCGATCTTTTCACCTACGACATCACAAAGATCGTCGTAGATGACAAGAAGATGTATAAGGAAGTCCTTGATTACGTTCAATGGGCATCTCCGAACTTAGCCGGCAATGTCGAGCAATTCCGCGATCAATCAATGTCCGCTCTTGATAAGCTCGGCATTGAAGAGCAGATCGAGCAGACAATGCAACGCAAAGTCATGCTTCCATCCGGTGGGTATCTCTTCATTGAGAAAACCGAAGCGATGGTCGTGATAGATGTGAACTCCGGTAGATACGCTGCAAGGCGAGAGCAAGAGCTGAACTCGCTCAAGACAAATCTTGAATCGGCAAGAGAGGTTGCACGCCAACTCCGACTGCGCGATATTGGTGGTATTATCGTGATCGACTTCATCGACATGATCGATGAGCGCAACAAGAAGAAAGTCTATGATGAGATGAAGAAGGAAATGCGCAAAGATCGCGCAAAGTCTTCGATCCTCCCTCTGACGGATTTTGGTATTATGCAGATCACACGTCAGCGTATCCGCCAATCAATCAGCGATACATTGAGCGATGCTTGTCCTGCGTGCGGAGGAACAGGAAAGGTTGTGAATCAGTCAACCGTAGATCATCAGATCGAGCGTTGGTTGGAGCGTTACAAGCTCGAAGGAAATGGCTCGAAGCTTTTCCTCAAGGTTCATCCACTTGTTCAAGAACGCTTAGATGGAAGTTTTTTCAAATCGCCGCTCAAGAAACTTGCTCGCAAATACGGAGTCAAGGTGAAGTTTGGGGCTGTTGATGATCTCATTCGAGCTGACGAATTCCGTTTCTTGGAAGCGGATTCAGGTAAAGATGTGACTGCTGATTATCTCGGTAAGAAGCCTATTGATGAATTAGAAGAAGCGGCAATACGAGAAGCCGAAGAAAATGATCGTCGTGATAAGCCGCACAGAAGCGGCGCACAGGCGTCTTGTTTGCAGAAGGCAACTGATCG
>JBKJHR010000196.1:0-5431 GCA_046598695.1 Kapaibacterium sp. (SeqCode) | reverse complement strand
CTGGTTCTGTCGGCATTGCAGGCTCTGCCAACGTTGGTGATGGCTATGCAATGTTCGAGGCAATTCATGGCTCTGCTCCTACGATCGCAGGGCAGAACATAGCAAACCCTTCAGGCTTATTGCATGGGGCAATTCAGATGTTGGTGCATATCGGGCAAGCAGATGTTGCCGCGAAGATCAACAATGCATGGCTCAAGACGATTGAAGATGGCATTCATACACGTGACATCTTTGCATACAAGCATAGCAAAGAACTTGCCGGCACGAAAGAATTTGCTGATGCAGTGATCGCACGTCTCGGAGAAATGCCCTCGCATTTTTCGCCGGTTGCGTTCAATGCAAAATCGAATACGAGCACAACATATACCTATACTCGCAAAGAGAAGAAGAAAGAAATAATCGGCGTTGATATTTTTGTCAATTCCGATCTGAAGCCCGACGAGATCGCGACAAAGATCAAAAACGTAAAAGTTGAAGGCATTAGTATTCTTATAATGACAAATCGCGGAGTGAAGGTCTGGCCTGATGGCAACCCCGAAACATTCTTGACCGACCATTACCGCTTGCGCTATCGTGGAGATAACAACGGCACAGTCACGCATAAACAAATACTTGACCTCATGGGACAGGTCGAAGCCGTAGGACTTGATTTTATTAAGATCGAAACGCTCTGCCGCTTCGATGGACAGGTTGCGTATTCGTTGGCACAAGGAGAATAATAGTGATGAAAACAACCGTTATCAGCAGATCGAAAAAGCCGCTTGTCGGCATTATCATGGGGAGTACCTCTGATTGGGAGACGATGCAAAATGCTTCTGACATTCTGACGGAGTTTGGTGTCGAGCATGAGTGCAAAGTCGTCTCAGCTCATCGCACGCCCGACTTGATGACAGAATATGCGAAGACCGCTGAATTGCGTGGTATCGAGGTCATCATCGCCGGTGCAGGCGGTGCTGCGCATCTGCCCGGCATGACCGCAGCAAATTGTATTCTCCCCGTCCTCGGGGTGCCTGTCGAAAGCCAAGCACTGCGCGGCGAGGATTCTTTACTTTCGATCGTACAAATGCCGGCAGGGATTCCCGTTGGTACACTTGCTATCGGCAAAGCCGGAGCAAAAAATGCTGCATTTCTTGCAGTATCCATTCTTGCAAACAGCCGTCCCGCATTGCGCGTCAAGCTTCGCACCTATCGCGAACAACAAACAGCACAGGTGCTTAAACAAAAACTACCACGATGAAAACCATACTACCCGGACGAACCATTGGCATCTTAGGCTCCGGGCAACTCGGGCGAATGTTCACGCTCGAAGCAAAAAGAATGGGCTATAGCGTCCATACGTTTTCCCCTGATAAAAATTCTCCGACAGGACAGATCGCTGATATAGAAGTCATCGGCAATTACGACGACGTAAATGCCGCATTAAAATTTGCACAAGGCGTTGATGTTGTCACGTTTGAATTCGAGAACATCGCAAAGGATGTTGTCAAGAAAATTGAAAAGAATACAGCTGTTCATCCGAACTCCTACGTTCTCTCGACGGCGCAACACCGTCACCGCGAAAAGATATTCTTAGAGCATAACAACATCCCCGTCGCACCATTCGAGAAGATCGGCTCACGTGAGGAATTACATGCCGCCGTTAAAAAGATCGGCGCACCTGCTATTCTCAAGACAGCAGGGTTCGGATATGACGGCAAGGGGCAGGCAAAGATCAGAACCGTCGAACAGGCTGATGCAGCCTACGATGCGATCGGTGCAAAGGAAGCGATCCTCGAAGCATTCATAGATTTTAGCTGTGAAGTATCCGTCGTTGCCGCTCGTGGACAAGACGGTACGTTCGTCGCATTTGATGTTGTCGAGAATCAGCATACGAATCACATTCTTGATGTGACGTATGCACCTGCAACGATCAGTGCAGAGCTGCAAGCAAAAGCGATCGAGATCACTCGCGGAGTCATGGAAAGACTCGATTGTGTCGGTGTACTTTGTGTAGAAATGTTCGTGACAAAAGATGGCGGATTGCTCGTGAATGAGATCGCTCCGCGTCCGCATAATTCCGGACATTGGACGATCGATGCTTGCATTACAAATCAATTCGAGCAGCAAATCCGCGCAATCTGTGGCTTACCGCTTGGTTCCACAGAGCGTATCTTCCCCTTCGCGGCAATGGTCAATATCCTTGGAGATATATGGCAGAACGGCGAACCCAAATGGGATGAAGTTCTGGCAGAACCACATGCAAAACTTCACCTGTATGGCAAACACGAAGCACGTGTCGGAAGAAAAATGGGACACGTCAACATTACTGGAAGTACAGCAGAGGAAGTATCTGCGACAGTGAAGCGTGTGAAGAAGATATTGGGGATAAAAGCGAGATAATTTTTCGGACGTATAGTATTTAGATTTTTTTATGAAAGTAACCTTACTCTCAGAGCCGCAATACGGCGCAGTACTCACGGAATTTTTCTCGTCGCATCCGACGATCGAGCTTATCACCTCAGGCGCGGAGGTCGTCATTGATACGCAGTTCTTCGATCTCGAAGAAAAGTATAGCAACCTGCTCTCTTTTGCATCAAAAGATGCGATCCTTATCACAAATACTCTTACCGCTCCTGCAACGTCTATCGCTCGAAACGTTACGGGATACAAACGTATAATCGGTGTGCCAATTCTTCCGACAGAGCTTGCTTCGCAGAAAGTGATCGAGTATTCAACTCCGCTTCAACAGGAAGATATGACATCGAATGGCGAAATGCTGAAATCGCTCTTCCGCAAAGACGTGGAAAAGATCGGTGACTCGGTTGCAGGCATCTTCCCGCGCACTATCGCTATGGTTATTAACGAAGGAGCATTCGCCGTACAAGAAGGTGTTGCAACTGCCGCCGATATAGATCAAGCAATGAAGCTCGGCACGAACTATCCGAAAGGACCGCTTGCATGGTGCGATGAGATCGGTGCATATACCGTCATCGCTATTTTAGAAGCTCTGCAAATAGAATACGGATACGATCGCTACCGCATAGCTCCGCTTCTTCGCTTAAAGGCAGAAGCAGGTTTAAAATTTTATTAATTCATTTATTTATTAGGAAAGATACGTATGATAGCATTTTTAGGAATGGGTCTGTTGGGTTCAAATTTCGTCCGTGCATTACGTAATCGTGGCGAAGACGTTCAGATATGGAATAGAACTGCTTCAAAAGCAAAAGACCTTGAATCTACTGGTGCAAAAGCTTTTGCTACAGCCGCAGAAGCGGTAAAGGGAGCAGAACGCGTTCATATTTGCGTATCTGACGATGCCGCGGTTGACTCTATTCTCCATGATGCATCGCCGAACTTTGAAAAAGATGTCATCATCATCGACCATACAACAACCTCTGCCGTTGGCGCAAAAGAACGAACAGCCAATTGGCTTTCAAAAGGTATCACCTATATCCATGCACCCGTCTTTATGGGTCCGCAAAGTGCTTTAGAAGCTTCTGGTATTATGCTTATCTCAGGCGATCAGTCGGTAGTGAAAAAGATAGAACCTGAACTTGCGAAGATGACAGGGACTCTTGACAACCTTGGTGAAGATCCAGCAAAGGCAGCCGGGTTCAAGCTACTTGGAAATCACCTCTTTCTTGCACTCTCAGCAGGGTTGACCGATACATTCACTCTCGGAAAATCACTTGGTTTTTCTGTTGAGGAAGTTGCAGAACTTATCGAGCACATGGGCTCAACCCCGATGAAGGTGCGACTCGGCAGATTGATGATGGGCAATTACGATGAGCCTTCCTGGGAGCTCTCGATGGCTCGTAAGGATGCAAGACTTATGGCAGAAGAAGCCGAGCGTGCACATCACCCGCTTATGGTCATGCCCGTTCTTGGTAAAGAGATGGATAAACTTATTGCCGCAGGAATGGGAAATAAAGATTGGACGATCATCTCGAAGGAAGCTATCGGCAAATAATACCTAAATATCAAGGATAATGAAAGAAGCATATATCATATCGGCTTGCAGAACACCATTCGGAAAATATGGCGGCGCATTGAAAGACGTTCGCCCTGATGATCTCGGAGCGATCGCTATTGCCGAGGCAGTCAAGCGTGCCGGAATTGACCCGAATGAAATTGATGATGTGATGTTCGGCTGTGCAAACCAAGCGGGAGAAGACAACCGCAACGTTGCGCGAATGGCTGCTCTTCTTGCAGGTTTGCCTGAACGTGTCCCTGCCACGACGATCAATCGTCTCTGCGGTTCATCGCTTGATGCTATTATCCAAGCATCACGTGCGATCAAAGCAGGTGAAGCAGATATTATTATTGCAGGCGGCGTTGAATCCATGACTCGTGCACCTTACTCACTTCCAAAAAACGTCAGTGGCTCTGCGCTATTTGGTAATCTCACGGCGTATGATACTGCTCTCGGATGGCGTTACCCGAATCCGAAAATGGAAGCAATGTTTCCTCTCGAAGCAATGGGTGAGACCGGCGAGAATGTTGCTGAGCAGTGGAAAGTATCCCGTGAAGATCAAGATGCTTTCGCATTAGCATCACATCAGAAAGCAATTGCGGCACAAGCAGCTGGAAAATTTGATGAAGAGATCGTTGCTGTTCCTATTCCGCAACGCAAGGCTGATCCTATTATTGTCAGTAAAGACGAACAACCTCGCGCCGATACCTCACTCGATAAATTAGCAAAACTCTCAGCAGCATTCCGCAAAGGTGGATCAGTAACAGCGGGAAATTCATCAAGCCTCAATGACGGTGCAAGTGCCGTCGTTGTTGCAAGTGGTGATGTGGTAAAAAGACTTGGTATCGAGCCATTGGGCAGATACGTTGCTTCAGGTGTTGAAGGTCTTTCGCCTCGCACAATGGGAATGGGACCCGTTTATGCAGTAAAGAAGATATTAGCACGCACTGGACTCAGTATTAACGATATTGATCTTGTCGAACTCAACGAAGCATTTGCTTCACAAAGTCTTGCCGTCATCCGTGAGTTAGGATTGGATACAGCAAAAGTAAATCCGAACGGAGGCGCAATTGCTATTGGTCATCCGCTTGGCGCATCAGGTGGCAGACTTGTCGGAAGCCTTCTCTATGAACTCCGTAGCCAGAACCTCAAACGCGGCATCGCCACAATGTGCATTGGCGTCGGGCAAGGGATAGGGGCGATGTTCGAGAGGGATTGAGGGAACATTCCCCATTATTGAGGGAATACATTGGGGTGAAAATTGTTGTATATGTGTGCGTAAGTGTTTCAGCATTCATTGATAACCACGTAAAACAGGAGGATTCTACTACACCAAATTGCTACTAATTTCTTATTTTTCAACGTGTTCGTTGTGTTTTTTCTTGTAATAGGAGCATAGTAGTATGGCACAGGTAGAAAATATCCCACTCGAAGGAGTGATCTGGGTTTCGACGAGTTTCATAGACCTATTGAAACTCG
>JBKJHR010000125.1:0-9780 GCA_046598695.1 Kapaibacterium sp. (SeqCode) | reverse complement strand
CCTACGAGGCATCCCAGTTATTCATGTCCCTACTACACTTATTGGGCAGGTTGATGCGGCACTCGGTGGCAAGACGGGCATCGACTTTAATAAGAAAAAGAATCTCATTGGTTCGTTTTATCCACCTAAACAAGTTATCATTGATCCGCTCTTCCTGAAGACTCTCTCCAAGCGCGATCTGCAAGCAGGTTTAGCGGAGGTACTGAAGTACGGGCTCATTGGCTCGCGTGAACTATGGCAATCGCACTCGAAGCGTATCAGACGCTTGCTCAGAGGTTACGATACAGGCTATGAGGAGATCATTCGTGAGGCTGTTGAAGAAAAAATATGTTATATTGAGAATGATGAATTTGAGCGTTCGAGCGGAGTAAGAGAGTTACTCAATTTTGGACATACATTTGCACATGCTTTTGAATCTGCGACGAGTTTCAACGGATTGCTTCATGGCGAAGCCGTTACACTCGGGATGCGCGCCGCATCATGGCTCTCAATGGATATGGGTCTCTTACCCGAAGCAGAGTGGCGGGAGATAGAACAAGTTCTCGGCAGATTGCCTATGCCTGCCTCATTAGATATGACCGTAGATTCTGTCGTCCCATTCCTTTCAAGTGATAAAAAGCAGAAGGGAAGTGGCTTACGTCTTGTCCTTTTAGAAGGTATTGGTAAAGCCATTATCCGTGAGCGAGTACCAACAGAAAAGGTAAAAGAAGCGGTGGAGTTTGTGCTTTCCGCCATTTAGCTCACACAAAATGAAGGTGAGGACTCTCTTCTCCCAAAATCGTGTTTATGTGTCCTACAATTTTTGTACCCCTGCTATCACTTCATGACCAATACGATCTCGACTCTCAGCGACGCAAAGAAAACAGCCATTGAACTCGGATTACTGCCCGAAGAATTTGATACCATCCTGGGTATCTTGGGCGGACGAATCCCAACCTATACTGAACTCGGTATTTACTCCGTGATGTGGAGCGAGCATTGCTCCTATAAGAACTCCATTCTTCAACTCAAGAAGCTCCCGAAAAAAGGAAAAGAGATCCTTGCCGAAGCAGGTGAGGAGAATGCCGGAGTCGTCAATATCGGTAATGGTCTTGCCATTGCCTTTAAGATCGAGTCGCACAATCATCCTTCAGCCATCGTGCCATACGAAGGAGCTGCAACAGGCGTTGGTGGTATCTTACGTGATATTTTTACCATGGGTGCTCGTCCTATTGCAGCACTGAACTCGCTGCGTTTCGGCTCACTCGATAATGATCGGACGAAGTACTTACTTCGAGGAGTTGTGCATGGTATTTCGGATTACGGCAATTCATTCGGTGTGCCAACGGTCGCAGGAGAAGTCTATTTCGATGAATCCTACCAGGGCAATCCGCTTGTCAATGCAATGGCTGTTGGTATCGTCGAGCATGGCAAGACGGTGAGCGCAACGGCTGAGGGCGTTGGCAATGCGGTGATGATCGTTGGCTCCTCAACAGGGCGTGATGGCATCCACGGAGCAAGCCTGCTCGCCAGTGCTGTCTTTAGCGAAGGCTCAGAGGAATTACGCCCGACAGTGCAAGTTGGCGACCCATTCACGGAGAAGCTATTGCTCGAAGCATCGCTTGAAGCGATAGAAAAAGGTCTTGTGGTTGGTATGCAAGATATGGGTGCGGCAGGTATTTCCTGCTCAACAAGCGAAATGAGCTTCAAATCTCGCACCGGAATGGATGTTGATCTTGACAAGGTGCCGCTCCGCGAGAATTCGATGTCGGCGTATGAGATCATGCTTTCGGAGTCACAGGAGAGAATGCTCGTTGTCGTCAAACCGGAGAACGTCGCTGCCATCGTCGAGGTATTCACGAAGTGGGACCTCCATGCAGTGGTGATCGGCGTTGTCACTGATACGGGCAATGTCGTTGTGCATCGTCATGGTGAGATCGTAGCGAATATCCCTGCGAAGTCCCTTGCCCTTGGTGGCGATATGACGCCCGTCTATGAGCGTGAGCAAAAGAAGCCTGCATATCTTGAGCAAACACTGAGCTTTGACATTTCCAAAGTACCTGACGTGACCGACGCAACGGCTATGCTAAAGAAGCTCCTTGCTACGCCAAACATCGCATCGAAGCGGTGGGTCTATGAGCAATATGATTCCATGGTGCGCACCAATACTCTTGCGCTCGAAGGCAGCGATGCGGCAGTAGTCCGTATTAAAGGAACATCAAAGGGAATTGCTCTAACCACTGACTGTAATTCAAGATATGTCTACTTGAATCCGTATCGTGGTGCGATGATCGCTGTTGCTGAATCAGCAAGAAACGTTGCTTGCGTCGGTGCAAAACCACTTGCGATCACGAACTGTCTGAACTTCGGCAACCCCTACGATATGGAGGTGTACTATCAATTCGTTGAAGCACTCCGCGGAATGGGCGATGCCTGCCTCGCACTCGAAACACCTGTCACAGGAGGCAACGTTAGCTTCTACAATGAAAGCCCGAAATCGGCAGTATTCCCGACACCAACGATAGGGATGTTGGGGCTTATCGAAGACATTCAAAACGTCGTTAGTGCCGGATTTAAGACCGCTGGTGATGCTATCATCCTCCTTACAGCCTACACAAGCGATAATGCCTTAGACGGTCTTGGAGGCAGCGAGTACCTTGCGCTTTTGAATGATGGCAAGGCACTCGGTGATGCGCCGCATTGCGATCTTGAGGGCGAGAAGAACCTTATTGCTACATTGCTTGACCTTGCAGAACGCAATGTCCTCGTGAGCGCGCACGACACGAGCGAAGGCGGACTTGCCGTTGCTATTGCTGAATCATGCTTTATTAATGGCATTGGTGCACAGATCACGCCTCCGGCTCATACACGTAACGATCAGCTTTTATTCGGAGAAATGCAGGGCAGAGCCATTCTGAGCGTTAAAAAAGAGAACGTGGACGCTGTGAAGCAAATAGCAGCGAAGAATAACGTAAAAGCCGAGGAGATCGGCGTAACTGGTGGCACAGGGTTTGTTATAGAAGGCTTGATAGACGCATCGATCGCTGACTTGCGCGAAGGCTATTCACGGACATTGAGCGATGCAATGGCGGAGGGGTAATGTTCTTCAGAGAATGTGACCATTTGTCCAAATGTCCATTTACCCAGTAGTTGGGCAAATGGACAGATGAACATTTGAGTATATGTACAGAGAAATGACCAAATGCTATATTCTGGTAAGAATAGCATTTGGTCAAATGGACATTTGCTCGCAGGGGCTTGCTGCGCATGCCCTTGTTGGATGTTCCGACAACTCTAGGGGAGGGCACGTGCGACGTGCCCCTACGGGATAGGACTCAGGCTACAAAGCCAAACGACTCATTCAGATCATCTATAAGCATTGTTTACTACCCTCAGAGCTAAGCTTTTCGCCGGATACCTGGCGATCTTAGTGCTTGTGGCTGCACTTGGAGGGTATGCCATCTTTAGCTTTCGCTCTCTCTCGGAGATCACCACCTCAGGGCTTGACCTGAATGCCGAAAGCACCCTCGCCAATGTGCGAATGTATGAATCGCTTGTCCGTATCAATGAAGGTGCGTTGAAGATGCTTGGTGCCGAAGCCCTTCAAGGCAAGAAAGCTCTCAATGAACAACCTTCCGTCTTTTATTCGGAATTGAAGAATGCACAGCGAACGGTGGCTTCTGCGATGCCATCGGTACGTGCGAGAATATCGGAGCTGCTGACGAAGGTAGAGGTCTCTTGGCAGCAATACGAAGCTCTCTTACCGGAGTTTATGAGGCGAGTGGACATCAACCCACTTGATGCCAGAACGCTCTATGAGCGGGCAATGATACCCGTCTATAACCAACTCAAAACACTTACCTTTTCTCTGTTTGAAGAGAACGTCCTTGCCTTCCAAGCCGCACGGCAGAAGACGAGCGATGAATCACGCTCGGCTTCGGTTGCAATTATCACTGTGACGCTCCTCGCTCTTGCTCTTGGCTTTATTGCAAGCATCGTTATTGCTCGTAGAACCACAAAGCCTTTACAAGATCTGACGCAGAATCTGAAAGAGCTACAAGCAGGTAATCTGAGGGCACGTCTGCCGATCGTGAGTGCCGATGAGATCGGCAATGTCAGCTTCGAGTTCAACCGCCTCACCGAACGTCTTCAGCAATATGAAGAGATGAATATCAATCAGATATTGCGAGAAAAACAGAAGTCGGAGTCGGTGATCGCATCGTTCGATGATCCGCTGTTTCTCTTCGATGAGGCACATAAAGTGGTGTTAATGAATCGTGCTGCTGAGCGTATCATCGGTAAGAACGAAGCCGAAGTGCTTGGCATTGAGATCGGGACGCTCTTCCATGACGATGAACTGATACAGATCATTCTCCACGTTATCGGAAGCTTGACGAGCCCGAACGAGGCACCGCCGATCATCGCACTTGCAGGCAAAGAGAAAACGAGATACTACAGACTTGCCGCGGTGAAGATCGAGTCAGGTGGTGTATTGCTTGCCTTCACAGATATTACGCATTTCAAAGAGTTGGATAAGATGAAGTCGGATTTCATAGCGAAGGTCTCGCATGAATTTCGCACACCGCTTACTTCTATGAAGATGTCACTTGATCTGCTCGACCGTGAAGCACTCGGAAGCCTGAATACCGACCAACACGACCTTGTTCTCACTTCGCAGAAGGATATAGACCGCCTCGATAAGCTCATCCGTGATCTGCTTTCGGTTTCGCGTTTGGAAAGCGGTGCGGGGCGCGAATCAAATCTCAGCACGAATGCGCGTGAATGTTTTACCGACCTCACACGCTCCGTACAAAGGCTCTTTGATGAGAAGGGCGTGAGGTTACGATGCGAGCAAGAGAACGTCGGAAATGTTGCAATCGCAAAGAGCGACCTCGAAGCCGTCTTGCAGAATCTTCTCTCGAATGCGTTGAAGTGCACACCGAGTGGCGGAATCGTAAACGCTTCGATTTCAATGAAAGAGCCGTTGCTTGTTATTGAGGTCCGAGATTCGGGCATTGGTATTGCCGAGGCTGATAAAGCTCGTATCTTTGAGAAATTTGTACAGGTCAAGCCGACAGATTCTGCAACACCGGGTTCTGTCGGGCTTGGGCTTGCTATCGTCACGGAGATCGTTCGTAAATATGGTGGGACGGTCGGGCTTGAGAGTGAGGTCGGTAAGGGTAGCCTATTCACGGTGAAATTAGTAGCACACGACCCGAACACAGTGCGGTAAAAAATACTCGTATGTCAAAAAAAACTATTCTCGTCGTTGACGATGAACCGAATATCTTAAAGACGCTTTCGCTTGGGTTGAAATCGCTCGGCTATGAGGTCGCAGGGTTTCAGGATGCCGAGGAAGCACTCAAGACGATTGATAAAGACCTCTTTGGGGAGACGCACTATCTCTGCGCCTTTATTGATCTGATGATGTACCCGATGAACGGTATAACGCTCTTACAAGAATTGCATCGCCGCATTCCTGATTTGCTTGTGGCGATCATCACAGCGCATGGCACGGTCGAGACAGCTGTTGATGCAATGAAATACGGAGCATTGGATTATATTCAGAAGCCATTTGATATCAGTGATCTTGAGAATTTCCTCAAGAAGATCGAGAGGACACACACAGCGAAGAGTGAATTAAAAGCGGATACAAGTTACATTACGCAGAACGCATCATTTCAATCATTACTGAAAACTTCCGAACGCATTGCCAGATCCAACCTTACTGTTCTCATTGAAGGTGAAACAGGAAGCGGTAAAGAATTGCTTGCGGATTTCATCCATGATAATAGCGACAGAGCAGGGAAGCCATTGCTCAAATTGAATTGCGCTGCTCTATCGGCGGAGCTGATCGAATCAGAGCTTTTTGGTCATGCCAAAGGTTCGTATACAGGAGCGATGAAGGATAGAATCGGTAGGGCAGAAGCCGCTGATGGTGGTACGCTCTTCCTTGATGAGGTAGGCGAGATGCCGCTTGCCATGCAGGCAAAGGTATTGCGATTCGTGCAGAACAGAGAATTTCAGCGTATAGGTGAGAATGAGACTCGCACATCCGATGTGCGAATTATCGCCGCAACGAACCGGAATCTCGAAGAAGAGATCGAAAAGAAGGGCTTTCGTGAAGACCTGTTCTACCGTCTGAGCGGTTTCCGTTTACTTGTGCCGCCTTTGCGCCATAGAAGAGAGGACATTATCCCTCTTGCCGAAAAGTTTGCGGCACGTGCATCCCAAGATGCAAAGCCCAGCGGACTTTCCGAAAAGGTCAAAGAAGCTCTGCTTGCATATCCATGGCGTGGAAATATCCGCGAGTTGGAGAATGTGATGATCCGTGCGGCTGTGCTCACAGATCCTGGCAACACGATCGAGCTTCATACTCTGCCTGAATATATTGCACATCCAAGCTCAAAGAAGATGTCGGTCTTGAATGCAGGCGGGGAGCTACGCTCATTAGAGGATGTAGAGCGTGATCATATCGAGTTTGTGCTTTCCAAAACCACAAGCCTTGAAGAAGCCGCAAAGATTCTCCAGATAGATTCTGCGACGCTTTGGCGCAAGCGGAAGAAGTTTGGGTTTTAGAGGGGCAGTAGGCTACATGTGTGAAAGAATCATGGAGAGAGGGCGATTCTTATTGCCTTTGCTTGTGTACAATATGAAATAATTGTTTCCTTTTTTGTTTTTGGGGACGGATTCTTAACAATTTTGTTATATGGGCTTCGCTTTACGGCGAAACAACTACCGTTTATTTGTGTTGTTACGACGTGCCGATCATTTCTTTTCGGCTCCGTCACATAAAGTTTTTATTTACTGTGCAAATTTTTTAACATAATTCTCTTACACGTGTCATGAAGAAAAACTCACTGTTCGTCATCGTAGCCATCGTCCTATCTGTAGTCATCGGTTGGGTGATATGGGAATTCGTCATGGGTAATCCGAGCAACTTTACAGATGCTGCCAGACACATGCCCAAGAAAGATAGTACCCTCGGTACGATCTATACTGGTGGAAAGATCGTCCCTGTTCTTGTTGGCCTGTTGATCATGATCTTCACCTTTACATTCGAGCGTTTCTTCAGCCTCGGTAAGGCAAAAGGACGTAAGGACATTGAGTCATTCCTGCGTCAGGCAGACAAGCATCTTGCCGATGGAAATCTTGATGCTGTGCTTGATACTTGCAATCAGCAGAAGGGTACAGTTGCGAACATCGTTCGCGCTGGTGTTGAACGTTTCAAAGATATTCGTAGCGACTCTGAATTGAACAATGCGCAGAAGGTTGCAGAAGTCAAGCGTGCTCTTGAAGAAGTTACGATGCTCGAAACACCGCTTCTTGAACGTAATCTAGTTATTCTCTCGACGATTGCTTCGATCGCAACGATGATCGGACTTCTCGGGACAGTCTCAGGTATGATCACGTCATTCCGTGCCCTTGGTGAAGGCGGCGGTGGTGCCTCAGCAACAATGCTTTCTATTGGTATCGCTGAAGCCCTCTGGAACACGGCTTTTGGTATCGGTGGCGGTATCCTTGCAATTATTTCCTATAACGTGCTCACGAACAAAGTTGACCGTTTCATCTATGTTATTGATGAAGCGACTCTTAATCTCGTCGAGAGCATCGAAAACCGTTTCATGGGCAAGAACGCCTAAACTCACCTCACTTTCTCATTAAGGAGAGAAGAGAATGGCAAAAATAAAAGTAAAACGTCACGGATTCAGCATTGACATGACTCCTCTTGTCGATGTGGGATTCTTGTTGTTGACGTTCTTCATGCTCACGGCAAAGTTCAAGTCCGATTCGGGCGAGACGATCGATGTCAAGCTTCCTGTCGCACAAGCCGATACGACGAAGCTCCCTGACCAAAACATCGCAATGCTCACGATCGGTATTGCTGGTGAGGCTGGCAGTCCGGTAGATACTTTGATATTCTACAGTATTGCCAATGAAAAGGATCGCGCACCGATCTTGGAAAAACTCAAGCACGTGAACCCGAAAACCAATCAAGAATATTCTGCGGAAGATCTGACGAAGATGTCGTCAGTTCTCGTTTCGAAGAAAGAACTTGAGTTGGTTGTGCGGGAATCGCGTTTGCAAAACCCTTCTATGCGTTTTGCGATCAATGCGGATAAACGCCTGAGCTATGGATATGTGGATGACGTTATGCGCGTCATGCAAAGTGTGGGTGCATCACGATTTAACCTTGTGACGGCAACGTCAGGAAGTTAATCTTGGATAAGTAGGGCATTTCAATTTTCAATCTCGGATTGCAAAATATAAAGGACTTTACGTATGAGTGGAATGGTAGATGGTGGCGGCGGACGCGGTCACGGTAAAAAAGGCAAGAAAGCGCTGAAAAGAGTCGGTGTCCGTATGGATATGACGCCGATGGTGGATGTGGCATTCCTTTTGCTTACATTCTTTATGTTATCGACAACGCTCGCTCAGCCGCAAGTGATGGAGATATCCTTACCGCCTGATAAAAAGGCGACTATTGATATCGGAGAATCGAACTTGCTGACGTTCAGAGTGCGTGGAGATGAGGCTATCTTTTGGAATAAGGGCTCAGAAAGTCCTGCAAAGATCACCGAAGCCCAACTTGGCAGCGTGCTCGAAGCTCGCTTGAAAGAGAATCCGAAGATCGCTACGCTTATCAAAATTGATAGGGCGGCAAAATACCAAAAGCTTGTTGACATTATTGATGAGCTAAACTTGGTACAAGCCCGTCTCGGACAAACAGAAAAGCGTTTCTCCATCGTCACGATGGATAGCTCGGATACACGGATTGTCGGTGCACTGTAATAACGTACACGTGATAGTAAGGAACAAAGCTTTATGACACTCAATACACTGACACTTAAAGGAATGGATCGCTACGGAGCCGTAGATATCCAACGCGATGCAAATAAGAACACCATGCGTGGTTTTCTTACGGCAGTTTCTTTGCTCGTTGTCCTTTTTCTCTTGAATATGGGCATTCAAGCCCTTACCAAAGAGGATGAGAAGAAGATACCTCGCGTAAGAATTAAAAGTTTGGCTGACCTCGCTCCGCCGCCATCAACGCAGGACGATCAGACTCAGCCCTTGGCAATGGCTGCACCTGCTCCGCTCGATGTTGCACGCCCAACCTTCGGTATTCCTGTCCCCGTGCCGGATGCTGTTGCTCCGCAGGCGGTAATGCCAGATATGAATAGTCTTCCAGTGAATCAAGCTGTCGAAGGCGTTGGTTCGGGTGGTGTGGATGCTTCAGGTGTTGGCACAAGCACAACTCCTGTCGAGATCAAAGCGAAAGAGCCAGAGCCTGAACTAAGCCGTGACGAATTCGTCTCGGTCGAGCAAGAGCCAACACCCGTTCAGAATATCCAAAGCCTCGTCGAGTATCCTGAAACAGCAAAGCGCGCTGGACTCGAAGGTAAGGTAACTGTTTCAGCACTTATTGATAAAGACGGACGAGTGCTCAAGGTTGAGGTTGATAAATCAGATTACCCGATCTTTGAAGAAGCTGCAAAGAAGGCATTGATGAAAGCGCGTTTCACACCTGCTCGTCAGAACGGTGAGCCTGTGAAGTTGTGGTACACAGTACCGATCGTCTTCAAGCTGAGCGGTAATTAAAATTGATAGATATCATTTGATGAAAGAGCGGCTATGATGCCGCTCTTTTGTTTTATGACGAAGATGAAGCTCGATCTCGCAAGCATCATTTCAAAAAACAACCTGCTATCTCTTCGTATATTAGAGGAGATTTATTGTTGTACATATCTATAATTTTGGAGGAAAACGTGTATGAAAGGTACTGCATTCATTTTTTTA
>JBKJHR010000113.1:0-8977 GCA_046598695.1 Kapaibacterium sp. (SeqCode) | reverse complement strand
GTTGCATCGGTTCTACCCATTGATACACAGAATTATCTGTTTTGGGCATTCTTTATTTCATTCGCGATCAAAGTCCCACTCTTTCCATTACATACTTGGTTGCCTGATGCGCACGTCGAAGCCCCGACGATAGGCTCTGTTATTCTGGCTGGAGTACTCTTGAAGATGGGTACGTATGGGATGATCCGGTTTAATCTCGGACTTTTCCCACAGGTGAGTATCAACTACTCGTCTATTATTTCGGTACTCGCAGTTATTGGCATTATTTATGGTGCGCTTGTGGCGATGGTGCAAACCGATATTAAGAAGCTCATTGCATATTCATCAGTGACGCACATGGGTTTTATTGTTCTCGGCATCTTCTCAATGACGAAAGAAGGTTTGCAGGGAGCAGTTATCCAAATGGTGAACCACGGACTTTCGACGGGAATGCTCTTCATGATGTTCGGTATGATGTATGAACGACGTCATACGAGAGATATTGCTGAATATGGTGGGCTTGCGAAGGTCACTCCGCGCTTTGCAGTATTCTTTGCTATCGCAATGCTTTCAAGCGTTGGCTTGCCGGGATTGAATGGTTTTGTGGGGGAGTATCTTACGTTAATGGGTGCATTCCAATCTCCGGTTCTGAATTCATGGGCGTACGCGATCTTCAGTTCAACGGGCGTGATCCTTGCCGCAGTCTATTTACTTTGGATGTACCAGAGATTTATGTTGGGACCTATTACGAACGACCATAACCGCCACGTTGCTGATCTATCCAAGCGCGAAATTGCATCCCTTGTGCCACTCGTCGTCTTCATGGTATGGATAGGCATTCAGCCAATGAATTTTCTGAAGGTGAGCGAACAAAGTATGAATACTCTTTCCGATGGATTACTTCACGTGAAGACAGGAGTGACGATCGCGCCAAACAATGGCGGCTATCAGATTCTTTCACCGAAACTACAAATAAAGTAAGTGAACAATACGGATCTTATCGCGGCATTGCCGCTTATTATTTTAGTCGGGACGGGCTTGCTTGTCATGATGTGGGATGCGTTCGAGAAAACGCCATCTCGCTTTCCGCTATACTTCACGATCCTCGGTGCACTTGCGGCGGCAGGTCTGGCATTTGTCAATCTTGATCACAATGTCCTTGCTTTTGACGGACTCTATTTCGATAATAGCTTCTCGAATTTCTTCACTATTATTTTCTCGGTTGCGACGGTTCTGACTGCTTTACTTGCCGAAAAATATTTGCAGGCAGAAGAAGTTTTGATGGGCGAGTTCTCTGCCCTGACGCTCTTTGCCGCATCGGGCATGGTAATGATGGCATCAGGTGGAAGCCTCATCGTTACATTCCTTGGTTTGGAGACAATGTCCATTTGCTTCTATATTATGGCGGGTATGTTCCGCCGCCGCGCAGAGTCAAATGAATCAGCTCTAAAGTATTTCTTGCTCGGTTCATTTGCTACAGGTTTTTTCCTTTATGGGATTGCATTGGTGTATGGAAGTTTCGGGACACTCAGCATTCAGAAAATTCATGAGATCATCTTAACGGATCCGGCGAGAGCGCAATTAGCACTTGAATCACCGCTTATGATATTAGGTGCTGTTCTCATTATTGTAGGACTGTCGTTCAAAGTCGCTGCGTTTCCATTTCATCAATGGGCTCCCGATGTGTATGAAGGTGCGCCGACTGTGGTGGCAGGATATATGTCCACCGCCGGAAAAGCCGCTGCATTCAGTGCTTTTGTTCTGATCTTCGGGTATGGAATTCTCCCGAAAGCATCACTCGGATATGGCATAAAAATCCAGACACTGCTCGCTGTTCTCGCGGCATGCTCAATGCTTTATGGTAATATCGTTGCGATAAGCCAACGGAAGATCAAGCGTATGCTTGCATATTCAAGTACTGCACACGCAGGTTACATCCTTCTCGGTGTTGCGGCGATGAATAGTGTTGGGGCAACAGGCATCGCTATCTATACTGCTGTCTATACCTTAATGCAGATCGGTGCATTCGGCATTGTCGCAATACTTGAAAAAGAATCGGGTGGCGGACTTGACATTGAAGATTATGCAGGTCTTGGAAAGCGCGAACCAACAAAGGCATTGATTCTATCTGTGTTGATGCTTTCGCTTGCGGGTATCCCACCATTTGCCGGATTTTTTGGGAAGTATTATCTTTTTTCTGCCGCTCTTCAAGCAGGGCTTACATGGGTCGTGATCGTTGGTGTGATCTCGAGCATTATCGCATCATATTTCTATCTCCGAATTATTGTGATAATGTATTTCAAAGAAGCGAAGCATGATTCAACAGTCCAACTCAGTGAAAAGACGAATGCTTCTCTTATTGCTGTCGGACTTGCATCGCTCGGACTTCTTGTACTTGGGCTTCTTCCTGATACGCTACTCAAAGTAGCGCAACAATTTTTCCATTAAGTTTTTTCTATCCGCCTTCGCGGTTCGCTTCACTGATTATGCTTCCTGTTCATTCATCGAAAGAGTCACGAAGTTTTGATGATTTTCTCATCAAGAAGATCGGCATACCCTCAGCCGTCTTGATAGAGAATGCCGCACGAGGTGCGCTTGATGCCATGAAGATATGGCTGGATGAGCTTGGTAAAAAGTCTGTGATTCTTTTCTGTGGAAAAGGAAATAATGGTGGTGATGGCTTCGCACTTGCCAGGTTGCTTCATGAGCGTTCGGTAGATGTCTATGTGATGGCACTTGGTAAGCCCACTGAGTTGTCGAAGGATGCTTCACTCCAATTCTCAATACTGAAGAAACTTCTCCCTGAAGGTCGCATTCATAACTATCCTCTGCGCGATTCGCATTTCTTGACACATATTCAAGTTGGGATCATTGTGGATGCACTTCTCGGCACAGGTGCAACAGGTGCGTTGAAAGGGAAGTATAAGGAGGCTGTTCTTGATATCAATGCCTTCGCTGATCATTTTGATGCCGATGTTCTTTCTCTTGATGTGCCGACAGGTTTGAATACCGATACAGGAGCAACTGCAACATTAGAGGATGGCGAACCAGTCGTCGTGATTGCGAATAAGACGGTTGCAATGGGTTCTCTCAAGCAAGGCTTTTTTCTACAGCATGCACCGGATATTGTAGGCGAAGTCAGCATTGCAGAACTTGGGGCGACAGCCGTTGATTGGAAGTCCCCGGAAAAGAATACCGTATTTTTAATTGATGAAGGTGATGCACAGTCATCATTCTTCCCACGCAGTTTAGTTAGCTCGAAATTTGACTACGGTCATGTTCTTTCGATCTCCGGCTCGAAAGGGATGACAGGTGCTGCAGTGATGGCCGGAATATCATCGCTCCGCATCGGTGCTGGTCTTGTCTCAATTGCAACGCCTGAATCTCAACGATCTATCATTGCTTCTTCAATACCAGAGGCAATGACGTTCGGAATTTCAGAAGATGGATTGGGGCAACCCACATCAAATGCGTACGCTGAATTAACACATCTGCTTTTAAAAGCAACTGTTGTTCATTTTGGCTCTGGCATATTATTGACGGATGAGACTCGCCAATTAACCATAGAGCTATTAAAAAATGTTGAGCAGCCGCTGGTGCTTGATGCAGGTGCATTAATTGGGCTTGCAAAACATCACGATCTTTTCCGCAAAAGAAAAGGTGATACTGTGATTACTCCCCATTTAGGAGAAATGGCGCAACTACTCGGTATTACCAGAGAAAAACTTGAAGCTGATAAAATTGGTATTGCGCGAGATTTTGCGATGAAAAACAATACGGTTGTTATCTTGAAGGGTGCGCCGACGATTTTCGCTTCACCAGATGGGACAGTATTTCTAAACGCTACGGGCAATCCGGGTATGGCAACTGCCGGATCAGGCGACGTGCTTGCTGGTATTATCTCAGGTGCAATAGCGCAGAAGCCTCATGAAGTACTCGAAGCTGTGATGTTTGCTGTGTATGTGCATGGGCTGGCTGGTGATATTGCTGCTGAAAAAATAACCGAGCAAGCCATGATCGCTACCGATATTATTCGTGCATTGCCGAAGGCATTGAAGAAATTAGAGCTGAAATGACGACGCTCTCTCCGATACTTCGCAAAGATCTTCGCATCGAATTTCGTTCGCGCTTCGGAATTAGTGCTTTAGTGATGTTCTTGCTTGTCACGATAACGACAATTCTATTCTCATCTCCGGGCGAACAATTTCATTCTGGTATACTCAGTGCTTTTTTTTGGGTGTCATTGTTTTTTGGAGCAATGACGGGCCTGGCTCGGTCATTCATCACCGAAGAAGAACGCGGCACCTCGTTAATGCTTCGTCTGTATGCAAAACCTGAAAGAGTCTTTTGGGGAAAATTCCTTTTCAATCTTCTCCTTATCACTGCCCTTAGCATTCTTGCATCGCTTTTCTTTCTTTTTTTCTTTAAGGATTTTGTGATTCAAGATGTTGGCGTTTTCACACTTCAACTTGCTCTTGGGGCATTGGGTGTTGCCTCTACGATCACGATGCTCTCTGCGCTTGTCGCTCGTGCTTCACAGAAAGGTGCGTTACTTCCGGTAATCGCTCTTCCCGTGATGATGCCACTTGTGATCGCAGTGACGGATGCGACGCGCATTTGCCTCGAAGTATCTTCTGCATGGGAGGGAGCAAAAGGAGATATTCTTATTCTTTTTTCGTTTGATATAGCACTTACACTTGTCAGCTACGTCCTTTTTAGTTACGTCTGGCGTGATTAATATGAAGCTTTTTCGTTCACAGTTTTTCCAATGGTTTATAGGCATCGCATTTGCGGTGAGCGTGTTTATTTCCTTTGCTACACCAATCAGCGGCTCGTTCAAAGATGTCTCATTGCTCTCAATGGCTGGTGTTAGTCAGGTGACGCCTGTTCTTGTTTCTTTTAAGCTGTTGAATGAGGGCAAGATCGAAGCAAGAGATTTTACCGGAGCAACACGGCAGATCGAGATACCTCAATCATTTAGTGTTAGGCATGAAGAATCATTCGTCGGCGATTTTTCGTATCGAGCATCGGACAGCACTTACATCCTAAACAAAGTTGTTCGCGTTGAGCCGATAATGACCTTTCCTCTGATTCAAGGTCTGGGCGAATTGGGAAGGAATATCCTTTTTCATGTGCCGATGTCGTTTGTGGCATTTGTTGTATTCCTCATCGCAACGATCTATTCTATTCTTTTCTTGCGCAAGAAGGATATGAAGTATGACCTTGAAGCACGCGCTTATTCGGCTCTTGGATTGCTCCTAACTATTCTTGCGACGGTGACTGGAAGTATCTGGGCGAAGTTTAGTTGGGGGTCGTTTTGGAATTTCGATCCACGTGAAAGCTCAATCCTCATTTTACTCTTTATCTACATCGCGTATTTCCTCCTACGTCAGTTGATGGAGGATAGCGAAGAAAAGGTTGCTCGTATAGCCGCTGTCTATAATATCATTGCCTTTGTGACCGTGCCGTTCTTGATGTTTGTTCTTCCACGCATTACGCAAAGCTTGCATCCGGGTGGGGGAGATAGCGTTGCGCCTGTGATCAATCTTTCAGGCAAATCTTATCTTGACCCAACGCTCAAGATCGTCATGTGGACGAACGTAACGCTGTTTCTTTTGCTCTCTATTTGGATGAAAGATCTCTACGTCCGCATTACTTCGCTCAAACATCGTAACGATTAATATTTTTATGGATACATTACAACAACAACCGCTTTACGTCGTAGCTATTATCGCAACGGTTATCTGGCTCGGTATTTTCTACTTTTTGATGAGGCTTTCCAAGCGTGTGAAGAAACTTGAGGGGATGAAGTAAGTATAATATATGGTATGAGGTTAGTTCTTTTAGCTATCAATAGTTCTTATACGTATTCGCTCAATAGCTTCCCGAACCCTAACCCTTCGTCCACTGTTTTCTATTCTGTATGAAAAAGAAACACATCGTTGCCCTCATTGTTGCCGCTCTTTTTATCGGTGTTGCAGGATTTGCTCTTGTTGAAAACAAGATTGACTACGCTGATTTTTCCGTAGCACAGTCTACTGGGAAGCGCATTCAAGTTTCCGGCACACTCGTTAAGGATATGCCCGTGAATTATGACGCGAAGTCAAACCTTTTTACCTTTCACATGAAAGACCATAAAGGGATCGCTATGCCAGTCAAATACAATGGCATTAAGCCTTCGAACTTTGAGATATCTCCAAGTGTCGTGTGTGTGGGAAAAGTTGAGAATGGTGTGTTCGAGGTAAGCGACATTCAGACCAAGTGCCCCTCACGGTATGAAAACTCTGAGAAGGTCAAGACGACTACAATGTAATTTTCTTTGTACTTCCTTATGAATCCTTCAGTAGCTGCCGTTGACTCTTCCGACGGATGGTTTTCACAACTTCTTCAGCCTATCGCTTCATTTATTCCACAACTTGGAAGTATCTCTATTGCGATCGCTCTTGCCTCGTCGCTAACCGGATGCATTCTTTATATACTTGTTGCCAGAGGAAAAACAGAGTATCTTTCCGCCGCACGTATCTCTGCTCGTTTGATGATCTTCACGATCTGTCTTGCCGCAGCCTCTTTATTGGTTTTAATTTTCACGTACCGTTTTGATGTAAACTACGTCTATGAGCACGCCTCGCGCTCGCTCTCCAAACCGATCTTATTTGCCGTGTTTTATGCAAGTCAAGAAGGGAGCTTTATGCTATGGGCATTGCTTTCCTCTATCGTAGCGATCTTCCTAATGCCATATGCGCGGCGTCAGCGATACGAACCTCATGTAATGTCAGTGTTCCTTTCGATCTTGGTATTCTTGTCGGTGATGCTTTTGGTGAAGAGCCCTTTTATTTCTCTTTCTGCCGCACATCCGGGGGAAGTGCCACTTGGATTTATTCCCCCTGATGGGAAGGGACTAAATCCTTCTCTTGAGAATCTCTGGATAGCCATTCATCCACCAATGCTCTTCGCAGGTTTTACGCTCATTGCTGTTCCATTCTGTTTTGCAGTGGCGGGTCTTATCAAGCGTGATTATCAAGGATGGGTCACCACATCACTGCCCTGGACGCTCGGCGCAGGAATGATACTCGGATTCGGCATCATCCTCGGTGGGTTTTGGGCGTATGAAACTCTCGGTTGGGGTGGCTTTTGGGCATGGGATCCTGTAGAGAATGCAAGCTTTATGCCGTGGCTTCTGACGGTTGCCGCATTCCACACGATGCTCTCACAAAAACGATCTGGCGGACTCGTGAAGATGAATATCTTGATGACGTTGCTTGCATTTGCTCTTGTGCTCTATGCATCATTTTTAACGCGCTCTGGTGTACTCGGAGATTTCTCTGTCCATTCCTTCGTCTCTCCCGGTAATGATGTATTCCGTCTGCTTGTCGTGTCGTTGGTGCTATTTGTTGGAGGCTCGTTTGCTATATACTTCAGCCGCTTTCGTGATATGACAAAGCGCAATGCAGAGTATAAGATGCTTTCTCGTGAAACAGGGCTTTCGATCGGTTCGGCAATTGTAGGTGCAAGTGCGCTTGTCATTTTTATCGGTACGAGTGCTCCGCTTGTGAAAAAGAGTGTTGATATTAGCTTCTACGGAAATCTTCATATCCCTATAGCGATTGCGCTGATGCTTGTCAATGGGCTATCTCTACTTCTGAAGTGGAAGCAATCTTCTATGAGCGAGCTTCTTAAGAAGTCAGCTATTTCTCTTGGTCTTGCTCTTATTGTTACGATAGGTCTTTTTGCGATTGGCTTGCATGATATTAGTTATCTTGCTATTATCGCTGCAAGTTTATTCTCTCTCTTCGTGAATATCGAAATGGCTTGGGGATTCTTACGCGGAAAAATGAATTTTGTGATCGTGCGAGATAGCTCTGCAGCAGCAAAGATATTCTCAGCACTTAAATGGGCAGTGTCATTCGGCATCATTGGAATACTTATTGCATCTCGTGGGGATTATTACAAGTTTGGCGATGCCATTGTTGATGGAGGTCTCTATTGGCTCACATTCACTGCAGGGTTGATCTTCACGTTTCTTGCTATCGGGGCGATTCGTTTGAAATTTGATACGCGCTATATCGGTGCGTATGTTGCTCATGCTGGCCTTGCGATCTTTATCCTCGGCGTTGTTGCTTCTTCGCATTACGAAGAAAAGCAATCATTGGAATTGATACAAGGTGTTGAGCAAACAGCATTTGGTAATTACAAACTGACATACGCTGGACATGATTTTACTGAGCCTGCTCGTTATCACATGTTCATCAATGTGAACGATAAAGATGGAAATGTGGCAACAGCAAATCCTGTCATGTTTCAGAGTGCCTTTGATAATTTTAAGAGTTGGAATGTAGAGCCAAGTGTATTGAAATATGTCAGTAAAGATCTGTATTTTACAGTGAAGGGCACAGAACCACTTGGCGGACCACCCAAAGATTCACTCGTTAAGGGGCAAACAGTATCTACTTTCGGAGGCAAGTTCGATCTTACCTTTGTTGATTTTGATTTCCCTCCTGAAGAGCGAGCAAAGATGGTAACGCAGAAAGCATTTAGGGTAAAGGCAAACTTGATCGCAAAAGCGACCGATGACCCTAATGCAAAGGAAGTCCCTATGACGATTTCTGTTACGAGAAAGCTGAGTTCGGATGAAGCGACGATGGAAGACTTCAAGATACCTGGTACGAAGCTTCACGTTCAACTCGCCGAGCTTCGTCCGAATTTAGAAGATCGTGCCAAATCTAAGATCATTATTCTCACCCGTGATGAAGATAACCCACCTCCGCCGCTGAAAGAAAAAATATATGTCGATGCTTTTATCAAGCCTTACATCAATCTGGTTTGGGGTGGTGTAATCATCCTGACGATTGGTTTCTGTTTCTCGATGCTTCGTCGCAGACGTGAGGCATTAACAGCTATCGAAAAAGCAGAGTCAGCATTTGAGAAAGTAAAAGGGCTCCGCGCACAGAAAGATGGGCTGCATAACCCGATCGCATCAGAAGGATATGTACCTCGCTTG
>JBKJHR010000081.1:0-5219 GCA_046598695.1 Kapaibacterium sp. (SeqCode) | reverse complement strand
CATGCCCATAGGCTGCAATAGGAACGATGCGGACTTCAAATCGTGTGGAGTGGTCATAACCAAGAAGAGCCGGATTTAATCTGACAGAGTTCAGACCAATGGAATTGACGACGTAGCTTCTGCCTGACCCATGCGAGAAGACAGAGAAATGCTCATAACCTTCCTGAGCAAATGCCGTTGCACTTATTGCTGCGATAATGAGTATGATAAGTGTTCTTAGTCTCTTGGCAGTTATCATTTGCTGTTTTGCATAAGTTTGATAATATCGTCAGCTTTTCGTGGGCTGAACATCGAGATCATTCGTGGTCCATCTTTTCTAATGAGGATATCGTCTTCGATGCGACAACCGATCTTCCACCACTTCTTATCGCAGGGACTTCCCTCAGGGATGTATATACCCGGTTCGACAGTAATGAGTTGATTCTCTGCAAGAAGTCCGTACGTGCCTGGGTCATGCACATCCAATCCGAGATAGTGTGACGTACCGTGCATAAAATACTTCTTGTAATCGGCGGGGTCAGTGATAATGCCGAGTGCTATGAGGCCTCGCTTAATGACTGATACAGCCGCTTCATGTGGAGCTTTGAATATGTTTCCAACTTTCGCTGCTGCAATCCCTGAATCCTGTGCTTCCAGTACAAGGTCATAGATAGTCCGTTGCTCAGGCGTAAACGAGCCACTTATTGGAAAACTTCTTGTGACATCCGCTGAATAACCGTGATACTCAGCGCCAATATCCATTTCGATAAAATCTCCGCCTTCCGTCTTTCTTCGATTCGTTGTATAATGTAAGATGGTAGAATTATTCCCACTCCCGACAATGCAGGGATAGCCTGTATATTCACAACCATTCTGTTTGAAGATGAACTCACCAAGCGCTTGAATTTGATATTCGTACCAACCTGGCTTTGCTCGGCGCATGATCTCATTATGCGCCTCACAAGTAATTGTGATCGCTTTTTTGAGAAGGACTAATTCCTCATTGGTCTTTATCATTCTCAAAGATGCAAGACGAGAACTTAACGAGCCAATTTCGTTATGAATTGATCGTTTGAGATTGTCGATAAGCTGGTTCTTGATGTTCACTGACGAATCAGTTACATTGTCAGTAAATTTTGACGGGGCAGGGGGATCGTAATAGACAGTCGTTGCGGAAGGGAGTTCACGGGAAAGAAATTTATGGAGAGAATCAATGATCATCGAAGATTGAAAACCTAAGACAAACTTTGCGCCTTCAGTGCCGAGCCTTTTCCCTGTCCATACTTCACGCGCTGTATCGCGTTTCTCGACAAAAAGAATTTCATCGGTTTCTATACCTTCTATCTTTCGACTATCCTTGAAGAGAATAAGCGCAACATTGGCTTGCAGATGACCAGTTAGATAATAAAAGTTTGGGTCTTGATGATATTCGTAATCAACATCATTTGCTCTATTCTTAGGCGTAGCAGAAAGGAAGATAGCAACTGACCCTGGAAGCATTGCAGCGCGAACACTATCTCTTCTGCTCTTATGGAAAGAGGGCGGCAGGGCATCCGTATCATAGAGTCCAAATGATTCTTTCGTTATGGTACGAACCTGTGATTCTGCCTCATTCGCGGAGAAAGCCGCGAAGAGGAAAGCGAAAAAAGAAACAAAAACGAAGTGTCTATAGCGCATCTATCTTCACCGCAAGATCAATATCCTTCTGCGTTACACCACCGGCATCATGTGATGTGAGCAACACTTCAACGTTCTTATAATCATGGATCATAAGATCGGGGTGATGATCGGCAGATTCAGCCAGTGGGGCAATCGCATTGACAAATGCAACTGCTCCGAGAAAATTCTCTTTCTCGAAATCCTTGGAAATACAATCATCGGTGATGATGTAATGCCAGCCTTCTGGAAGAGATGCTAGAATTGCTTTTTCGGTTAATACTTCTTGCTTTTTCATTGTGTGTTTCAATTATAGATCATCATCGTCTCCGCCCTCGTCTACTTTAAGCTTTCCGCCTTCGTAGAGGAGAAACGTTTTCATAAATTCAGTGATGTCTCCATCCATAACGGCTTGTACATCCGTCTTCGCATATTTAGTACGATGATCTTTGACCATCGTATACGGCTGAAATACATACGAGCGAATTTGCGCACCCCATGATGCCTTTTTCTTTGTGCCTTCGACAGCAACAAGACGAGCTTCCTCGATCTCGCGTTCGATCGCCGCAATCCGGCTCTTGAGTACCTTCATTGCACGTTCGCCATTTTGTAATTGCCAGCGTTCTTCTTGGCAAGCAGAGATAACAAGATTTTCTTTGCCTGTTGAGTCTTTGTATTTGTAGGTTAATCGAACAGCAGTCTCAACCTTATTCACGTTTTGTCCGCCTTTGCCGCCAGAGCGAAATGTATCGCGCTGCAAAAGGGCAGGGTTGACGATGATCTCTTCGTTCGCCTCTTCAACGAGCGGATAAGAATAAACGCTTCCAAAACTTGTATGGCGTCTGGCGTTTGCATCATAGGGAGAAATACGCACCAAGCGATGCACACCGTTTTCTGCCTTCAAATATCCAAAAGCATTCTCGCCCTTGAATTCCAACATCGCCGACTTAATGCCCGCACCTTCTCCGGGGAGTTCGTCAAGCATCGAAACTTTGTAACCGTTTCGTTCGCCCCAGCGGGTGTACATACGCTCTATCATTTCTGCCCAATCTTGGGCTTCCGTGCCACCTTGTCCGGCATTGATCACCATGATAGCGTCGCGGATATCATCAGGACCTGAAAGCATAACTGCGACTTCCTGATCGTTGAGAATTCTCTCAAGTTCAGTGAGCTCTGTCTCTACTTGTGAGGTTAATTCGGGTTCAAGCTCTGCAAGCTCCACCAGATCTTGGGTTTCATTGATACGCTTGGAAAGTGCGGCGAATTCATCACGTTCTTTTTTCAGACGTGTGGCTTCTTGCATGACCTTTTGGGCGGCGCGTTGATCGTCCCAAAAATTTTGTGCGTATGATTGTTCTTCGAGCACAGAAATGCGCTCGGCTTTACGGACGAGGTCAAAGAGAGTCGCCCAGCTCTGCGAGACGTGCTCGTAGATCGGCGACAACGGCTGGATTAATTTCAGGCATGACACCTCAACACCATCATCCGAAGAAGCGTCTCAGAAAATCTGATTCCTTAAAACTCTTTTTTATTGAAGAAATAGATCGAGAGAGACATATAGAGCGTCGTCAATCCGAGAATGAGAAAAATGGGTGTCCAATGCAACGGCTTACCAATGATAGTGTAGGACATATTGAAACCCATATCGGTTACTTGCGGGAAAGCATAGTAGAACAGATCACCGACATACCCCCATATCGTCTTCGGACCTGAATCAATAACGCTTCCTGCCCATTTGCCGAATGCCGCAAGCATTGAGATAAATGACAACCCAATGCTGACAATGATCGCGAGCAAACTTGAACGCGAAAGAACGCTAACAAAAACTACGACAGAGTATAGCCCGGCGAAGGCGAGGAGTATGTGGAATATACTCAGCGGGAAGCCCATATTCCATCTGCCGATAGAAAGCGAAATAACGATCCACATACCAAGTACGAACCATGTTACCTCAAGAAGAATAATGAGCAATGATCCGATATATCTACCAATAATATACTGCCATCTCGGTACGGGTTTTGATAGCAGAAGATCGATCGTCCCTTTCTCCATGATAGACGATATAAATGCGGCAGTTGCGAAGACTCCCATACACATCGTAAAAATGAAGAAAATGACAGAGATCGTCGACCAGACAACATCAAGCACAGTTGTACTTAAAAGGCTTGCCGCCATATCAGCATCGCCCATGTGAGCAGATTCTGACATGGCACTCTTCACCGAGGCGTTCTGAAATACTAATAGGGTAATGAAGATCAATACCGTTGAGAGAATGAAAAAGCCAATAAGAGTCTTCCGCGCTTTAGCTTCGCGGAACGTCTCTTCGATAATTGCAAAGATGTTATTCATAGTACTAATTAGTGAGCGCGGGTTATATCAGAAGATTGGATGAGTGAAATAAAGAGGTCTTCGAGAGAAGTCTTCTTGGGGATAATGCTATCAATGAGAATTCCGTCGCCACGCATTCTGTCTAACGCTAAATTCATTTCATTAATACTTCCGAAGGGAAGGTCAAATCCATTCTCTCCGTCATTTATTGTTATCTTTCCGAAGATATTTGATACCTTGGCAAGCGAGGAAGGTTCTACCTTGAAGCTATATATATTTTTTTGGGCTGTGAGTTCGTTGACAGTCCCTTCTGTTATAAGCAGACCATTGCGCATGATCGCTACACGATCAGAGACACGTTCAACTTCGGAGAGCAAGTGAGAATTAAGAAAGACGGTTTTACCTTGTGATTTGACGTGAGCAAGAATGTCACGAATTTCCTTGCGCCCGACCGGGTCAACGCCGTCTGTTGGCTCGTCGAGAATGATAAGATCTGGGTCGTTAATGAGTGCCTGTGCTAACCCTAAGCGTTGCATCATTCCTTTGGAATACTTGCGGACTTTCATCGTGCGCCAATCCTGCATCCCAACCAACGACAGTGTTTCGTTGATTCTGCTCTTTAGAGTAGAAGCATCAATAGCTGAGAGCTTGCCAAAATAGTTAAGCACTTCTTCACCCGTTAGATGGAGAGGATATTTATGATTTTCGGGTAAGTAGCCAAGGCGC
Organism: Kapaibacterium sp. (SeqCode); assembly: GCA_046598695.1. Classification (GTDB taxonomy): domain Bacteria; phylum Bacteroidota; class Ignavibacteria; order Palsa-1295; family Palsa-1295; genus JBKJHR01. Next base: position 530 of record JBKJHR010000081.1, on the reverse strand, counting down.
ATTTTCGCTTTGACGGATCCGAGCGGTTCGCCCAAGATATATCCGCTTCCTCCGGTAGGGAAGATAATGCCGAGCAGACATTTGATGAATGTTGTTTTTCCGGCTCCGTTGGGACCTAAGAGTGAATAGATCTCGCCATGTCGGACGTTAATATTCACACCCTGCAATGCGGCGACAGAGGTTTCCCCTTTGCCGTAGCGTTTTGCGATACTGTCAGTTGCTATTACAAATTCCATGAATGATGAGGAAGATTAAAGAACTCCTGTACTCAAATTTACAATAAAAAGTTACCCTTTCACTGAGAATTAGAAAAAGAGAGTGGAAAAATAAATGTCATTCCGAGACAGAGCGAAGAATCTCTTAACATAAATAAGGAAACTTCACCACATGTAAAAAGACAACATTCTTTCGTGTTGGGTTACTCACGATGACAAAAGCATCTGCTTGGGAACTTAGAGGATGATTTTTTTCTTTGGTAATGCTCTGAAATTTTACGGCACCGTCGCCAAGTGGTAAGGCAGAGCTCTGCA
>JBKJHR010000169.1:0-4262 GCA_046598695.1 Kapaibacterium sp. (SeqCode) | reverse complement strand
GTTCAAGCACTTTTCGGATGCGGGTATCCTTGATGCCATGACCTGCGGCGCGACGCATGGGTATTTTCCCTTGTTACTTGACGATAGAAATATCAAAGGGCAGTTACAGGTTGCAATTGCAACGCATGAAAAATATTTTGGAAAAAAGCCACGTGGGATATGGTTGCCCGAATGTGGATACCGTCCGCATTATATATGGTCACCATTTATGGGTCCGAAGCGATTTCAGGAGATGAGTACGGAACGTGCAGGGGTTGAGGAATTGCTTTCTGAATGTGGGTTAGAGTATTTTGTTGTCGAAGGTACACTTACCAAAGGTGGTGCGCCGATGCGCTCATACTTTCAGCTTTTTGATTCTATCCACGATGAGATGGAGCGCCATTTAGAATGGAATCGCTTGCTTGTCTATTACCACGAAAAAGGTGACCGCTCACTTTCTGATATTTATGCGGCACGATCAACATACCACGAGCTTCCTGGTGGTACTCCGCTTGTCTTTTCTCGTGACCGGAAAACCTCAGAGCAAGTGTGGTCAGGGGAGATCGGGTATCCCGGTAACAAACAATATCTTGATTTCCATAAGAAGCACCATAATTCCGGTTTACGGTATTGGGCTGTCACAGGTGCGAAGATCGATATGGGGAAGAAGGTCTTGTATGAGCCTGATTCTGTTGCGATAGAGTTGGAAGCGAATGCCAGGCATTTTGTAAAGCTCGTAAAGAACACACTTGCAGAGCATAAAAAGAAGTATGGGCATAAAGGTATCGTCTGTTCGCCATTCGATACGGAGTTATTTGGGCATTGGTGGTTCGAGGGTCCAAGTTTTTTGGCGAAGGTTTTGGAATTGCTTGATGGCGATCCTGATGTCAGCGTGACAAATTGCGAGTCTGCCGTAGATGATGGCGTTGGTTCACGTGAAGTGATCTCGATGCCAGAAGGTTCATGGGGCGAAGGTGGCGGGCATTATGTATGGACGAATAGGGAAGTTGCTTGGACGTGGGATCTGATCTATCCGCGCGAAGAACGCTTCTTGCAGTTGATCACTCAATTTGGAAAAAGCCCGGAGAATACGTTCTTGAAGGAAGTTCTCACGCAAGCGGCTCGTGAGCTTTTGCTCATGGAAGCAAGTGATTGGCAGTTTAATATCACGACCAAAGGCTCTCCGGATTATTCACGTGAGCGTATCCACGAGCACGCTGATAAATTAACCTTGCTTCTTGATCTTGCTGATCGCACGCTCAAAGGAATTACTCCTGATGAAAGCGATGAGGAATTGCTTGTACAGACGTATGAAAATGATAAACCCTTTACAGAGATCGATCTGAACTGGTGGGCATAGAGGTATCAATGAAAAATACTGCTAATTCCTTCCTATTCTCAATATTCTTCATAATTTTGCAGTATTAACTTTATAGACTAATGACGACTCCGATAGAAAAGAAGATTCGTGGCACAGGAACAGCCATCGTAACTCCGTTCACAAAGAATGGCGATATAGATTATACAGCGATCGAAAAACTTCTCGATTACCAGATACAAGCTGGTGTGGAGATGATCGTCCCGCTTGGTTCGACGGGCGAGAATCCGACCATTTCGCAAGAAGAACGCACGGAGTACCTTCGATTTGTGATCGAATTCATTGATCGTCGTACCGTTGTGATCGTTGGCGCAGGTTCTAACGACACTCGCCAATCCGTCGCTTATACCGAAGAAGCTCTCCAACTTGGAGCTGATGCTGCTCTTGTTGTAAGTCCATACTATAATAAGCCATCACCAGACGGACTATTTGAGCATTTTCAACATGTGGCAGATGTTGGGCTTCCAATTGTCCTCTACAACGTCCCTGGTCGTACAGGTCAGAACATGACAGCAGAAGTTACACTTCGATGTGCGGAGATAGAGAACGTTGTTGCAATAAAAGAGGCAAGTGCCAACTTCGAACAGGTGATGGAAATTATCCGCAACGCACCACGTGGATTCTACCTACTTTCAGGTGATGATAATTTGACGCTACCGATGATGTCGCTCGGAGCGAAAGGGGTTATCAGTGTTGTGGCGAATGTTGTTCCGCAGGAATTTACAAGGATGGTGCGCTTTGCAACCGACGGACAGTTCAAAGAAGCAAAGGCGATCCATTATGAACTGCTTGAACTCATGAAGGTGATGTTTATCGAATCGAATCCTGGTCCTGCGAAGGCAGCACTTGCAATGATGGGTATGATGCAGGATCACGTACGCCTCCCGCTCGTTGCACTTCGCCCTGAAAGTAAGCGCAAAGTTCGTGAGATATTGCAACAACTCGATGCTGTCGTGATGGAAGAAATGGCGGATAAGGATTAAGAGTATAAAGAAAACAATGGAAGATATTTCGTCACATATTCCCGCTTCGTCACGCACTCGTCGCACTCGTATGTCTGAGCGTATTCGTCGCCTTGTCCGCGAGACTGTGCTTCAACCTTCGAATTTTATTCTCCCGCTTTTTGTGACAGACCAAGCCGCGAATGCGAAGAATCCGATCTCTTCAATGCCGGGGGTGTATCAGTGTGGCATAGATAATATTCTCAGGGAGTCCGAGAAGGCACTTGAGGCAAAGCTTGGTGGTATCATCCTCTTCGGAGTTACGGATGATAAGGATGAAGTTGGATCGAATGCGTATAATGATAATGGTATTATCCAAGAAACAGTACGTGAGATAAAAAAACGCTTTCCTGAATTACTCGTTGCCACTGATGTCTGTCTTTGCGAATATACCTCTCATGGACATTGTGGGGTGATCCATGAGCATGATGGCGAGTACGAAATTGCGAATGACGAGACGGTCGAGTTGCTTGTTCGTGAGGCGATCAGCCATGCTGAAGCAGGAAGTGATCTGATCGCGCCAAGCGATATGATGGATGGACGTATCGGGGCGATCCGAGATGGGCTTGATGATGCCGGATTTCTTACAGTGCCGATCATGAGCTATTCCGCGAAATATGCTTCAGGATTTTATGGTCCGTTCCGCGATGCCGCAGGAAGCGCACCGAGCTTTGGCGACCGACGCTCGCATCAGATGGATCCTGCGAATTCTGATGAGGCAATGCGAGTTATCGAACGTGACATCGCTGAAGGAGCTGATATTATCATGGTCAAGCCTGCAATGAGCTATCTCGATATTATTCGTCGTGCAAAAGATGACTTTACATTGCCGATCGCTGCGTATCAAGTCAGTGGTGAATACTCCATGATAAAAGCTGCCGCCGCCAACGGCTGGATAGATGAAGAGCGCGTAATGATGGAGTCTCTCACTTCGATCAAACGTGCAGGAGCCTCGATCATCCTTACCTACTTTGCCCTCGAAGCGGCAAAGAAACTTTCCTGATTATTTATTGAATGATTAGAATTAAGAGCGAATTACTTTTCGAGCGAGCAAAGAAAACGATACCGGGAGGAGTAAACTCTCCTGTTCGTGCCTTTCGTGGAGCCGGTGGGACGCCGATATTCATGGAGCGTGCCGAAGGCTCGTACATTTGGGATGCCGATGGCAATAAATATATTGATTATGTTGGTTCATGGGGACCGTTCATTCTCGGTCACCAACATCCTGTTGTAAAAGAAGCGATCATCAAGCAAGCAGAACGAGCAACGAGCTTTGGTGCACCGACAGAATTAGAGATCGAACTTGCTGAACTTGTCTCGTCACTCATGCCCTCCGTTGAGATGATCCGCATGGTTAACTCCGGTACTGAGGCAACGATGTCGGCAATACGGCTCGCTCGTGCCTATACAAATCGTGAGAAGATCATAAAATTTGAAGGTTGCTACCATGGCCACGGTGATTCTTTTCTCATCAAAGCAGGCAGTGGGGCACTGACTCTCGGTCAACCTGATTCACCCGGTATTACCAAAGGCACTGCAATAGATACGCTCAATGCCCGCTTCAATAATATTGAAAGTGTCCGCCAACTGATCGAAGCCAATCCAAAACAAGTTGCGGCGGTCATCGTCGAACCTATTGGCGGAAATATGGGCGTTGTTGTGCCGAAGAATAATTTCTTGCAAGAGCTTCGCACGCTTTGCACGAAAGAGGGAATCCTGCTTATTTTCGATGAAGTAATGACAGGCTTTCGTGTTGCTCTTGGCGGAGCACAAACTGTTTACAATATCATTCCTGATCTGACTACTCTTGGCAAAATTATTGGCGGAGGTTTGCCAGTCGGTGCGTATGGTGGCAAGCGTGAAATAATGTCAATGGTCTCGCCTTCGGGACCTGTCTATCAGGC
>JBKJHR010000108.1:0-4633 GCA_046598695.1 Kapaibacterium sp. (SeqCode) | reverse complement strand
GTTCTGATTGATCGTAAGGGCAAGATCAGAGGGCGTTTTGTTGGGATGCGCACACGTGCTGGTCTCGAAGCGCTTGTGTTGCCGCTTTTGAAAGAAAAGTAATACTGCTTTCTTTCTTATTATTTGCTGTATAAAAGAGTGAGTGTTGTTAGCGGAGTAATAGACCGTCTGCGCCGTGCGCTTTTAAATGCGAAATGGCGTCGCTCGAAGGCGATACGCCTGATCATCGGCATTGCCTTGACGCTTGTTGTTGCCTCACTATTCCCGATAGGCGAATCACAACAATCGGTGACTGGATATTCTGTCGGCTCACTTTGGACAAGTGCTGATGTTGTCGCGCCGTTTTCTTTCCCATTACGGAAAGATGATTCGCGCTACAACCGTGATGTTCGTAAGGCACTCGAAAACTTCTATCCTGTTATTAGCATAGATACATCAAGCCGCCGACGTTCACTCGACTCACTCACCACGATCTTTACTATTACTTCTGTCGCTGATAGCCTTTCATCAAGCACGAAGGATTATCTGAAAGAGGCTGGCGTCTCCGAGGAAGAGACAGGAAAAGTGAAGGAGTATCTCGTTTCACTCAGTACGAATGCTCAAACGGCAAAAGTAACTGCTCCTTCAAGCTCGGAAATTATTGAACGCTTGAAGCCTGCAATTGAGAAGATGTATGATACGATGTATTATGCCGGAGATCTGCCGGATGATATAACAAAAACCCCTGACAAGAAACTATCGCTTCGCAAACGTACGAATTCCGAACAGATCATTCTCAGCGAGAAAATTCTTACGAAAGAATCACTTTTGGGGCGCATTACAATGCTCGTCGAGCAAAAGGGGCGTGTGCCTAGTAATGTTCGGAGCGGCATTGCAAAGTTGATCGTGCATGGACTTGTTCCAAATGTGAATTACGATCCCGATAGAAGTGAAGAATCACGACAAGCCCTTATTAAGCGTGTACCACGAACTGATGGCTTTATAACAGAAGGGCAAATTATCATTGGCAAAGGTGATGTGATCACTCCCGGTGCAAAAGCGGCGCTTGAAAGTCTTGCTGAGTCTCGCATTAATCTTGGTGGAGCAGGTGCGAGAATAGGACGAATTCTCGGTACGGTTGGTCACGTTGCGATCATCATATTGCTTTTTGTGCTCTATGTAAAGTTTATACGTCGTAGAATCTATAAAGATAATGCGCAGCTTGTGCTTATCTCTGGTATTCTCATTTTTCCTGCGGTCTTGGCATTTCTCTCTGTTCAGATTCATACCTCTCTCCCACTTGAATATCTGATCTTGATCCCCGTTACGTCAATGCTCTTGACGGTGCTCTTTGATTCACGTACAGGTTTTTATGGTACGGTTATCGTTGCGCTCATCGTTGCCGGTATTCGTGGTAATGATTACAACGTTGCACTTGCGGGTCTATCTGCCGGAGCATTCGCCGCCTATACGGTGCGCGATCTTCGCAGCCGAGGGCAACTTTTCACAAGCATTGGCTATATTTTCTTAGGGTACTTCATTGCAATTTGTGCACTAAGCTTTGAGCGTGGCGCGCCGCTTTCGGAAATTGGGCTTGAGCTTGCATTTGCTGCGGGCAATGCAATTCTATCTCCCATACTTGTTTTCGCAAGCGTGTATGTCGTTGAATCACTCTTTGATACATTGAGCGATCTGAAGCTCACAGATTTCGATGATATAAATCATCCGCTCTTACGTAAACTTTCCGATGAAGCACCCGGCACCTATCATCATACAATGCTTGTCGCGCAATTAGCAGAGAATGCTGCTCTTGCTATTGGTGCAAATTCGTTGCTTGCGAAGATCGGTGCGTATTTCCACGACATTGGTAAACTTGCACGTCCGACGGACTTTATTGAGAATCAATCAGCTGGTGAGGAGAATGTTCATAATGCGATCACGCCGACAGAGAGTGCTCGCCGCGTTCGTTCTCACGTGACAGGCGGCATTGCTCTTGCGCAAGAATATAAATTACCGATCAAGATAAGCGACTTTATCCCGATGCATCATGGGACACTTCGTATCTCATTCTTTTATCAAAAGGCACTTGGGGCAATGGCAGCCGGAGCAATACTTGATGAATCGCTTTTTCGCTATCCCGGTCCCAAACCGAATACGAAAGAGACGGCTATCGTCATGCTTGCTGATGCATCAGAAGCGGTAGCAAGAATGATGTCGCAACGTGCTGATGAAGCAACGGTAGATACGATCGAAGCAGAGCTTGACATTCTCTTCCGCGAACGCATTGCCGATGGTCAGCTTGATGATTGTGATCTGACGTTGCGCGATCTCGTCATAGTTCGTTCTGTCTTTGCACGACTGCTTATTGGTACATTCCATGCCCGCATCGCCTATCCTCCGCGGATGCCTGCTCCGCAACCTGCATAATGGAGCATCTTGTTTCCGAATACATTGCCTATCTAAAGATCGAGCGAGGGCTTGCTGAAAATTCGCTGGATTCGTACACGCGCGATCTCGAAAAATTACGTTCATTTCTTGCGCTGCATTCTATCAGTTTTGATAAAGCCAAAACTCGCGATCTTCAACTCTTTATTAAGGAGCTTTCTGAGATCGGGTTGGAGCGAACAAGCATTGCGCGTATCATTTCAGGATTGCGTGGCTTCTATAAATACTTGATCGAAGAACGAGTTGTTGAACATGACCCAACGGAATCACTTGACCTAAAAACCCCTCGCCGTAAACCGCCGGAAGTGTTGACCGTGCATGAGATCGAAGCCATTTTTGCTAAGCCTGACCTTGCAACACCAAAGGGAATACGTGATAAGGCTATCCTGGAATTTCTCTACGCGACGGGGTCAAGAGTATCAGAAGCCACAACGCTTGCCACGAATCAACTCTATTTGGATGATGGTATTGTTCGGCTCTTTGGTAAAGGAAATAAGGAGCGTATTGTCCCGATCGGCAAAGCGGCACGTTTTGCTATGGTTGAATATCTTAATAAGGTACGCCCCCTTTTCTTGCGTTCAAGCAAGATGACGAATGCTGTCTTCTTGAATCAGCTTCGCGGAACAGGCTTATCGAGGATGACTGTTTGGAATATCATTCAGGAATATGCCAACCAAGCAAAGATAGAAAAGCATCTTACACCGCATACATTCCGCCATTCATTTGCTACACATTTATTGGAAGGCGGGGCTGATCTTCGTGTTGTGCAAGAGCTTCTCGGACATGCCAGTATCATGACTACAGAGATCTATACGCACATTGATAGATCGTATTTGTTAGAAGTACATAAGAGCTTTCATCCACGCGGATAGTCTTTTTTATTGTTATAGCTACGTATGAATAAAAATCGTCTCGAAGCATTTAGTGATGGTGTGATCGCTATTATCATCACGATCATGGTGTTGGAATTGAAAGTGCCTCACTCTGCTGATTGGGATGTGTTGCGCGAGCTTGCGCCGGTATTCCTAAGCTATATCCTTAGCTTTGCGAACGTGGGTATCTATTGGAATAATCATCATCACCTCTTACATACCGTACGTCATCTGACACCGGCAATCATGTGGAGTAATCTGAATTTGCTTTTTTGGCTTTCGCTTATGCCGTTCACGACGGCATGGATGGGGGAAAATCATTTCCAAACAAACACTGTCGTTGTCTATGCTATAGTACTTTTGCTTTGTGGGTTTTCGTATGACGTATTGCGCCGCAGTATTCTCAAAAGTTACAATAATGAGACGGGCGTTAAACGCGCAGTCGAGAAACTCAACGCGAAGTCTTTGATCTCCCTGGCGGGTTACACTCTTGCGATTCCTTGCGCCTTTATCAATACTGCAATTTCCGGGGCATTGTTTGTATTAGTTGCTATCATTTGGTTCATCCCAAGCAAAGAGATAGAAAAACAATTGTCGGAGTAAGCGAAAGGGTTATCGTGCTATCACAAACTTTTTTGCTATGATACGACCCTCTGATCGGAGGGTACATATATATGTGCCCGATCCCCAATTTTTGGTATCGAGTTGAAGAGAATGTTCGCCTTGCTCACCTATCTTATTGATCTCTGAGTAGAGTGTCTTGCCTTGTAAGTCTGAGATGGTAATTTTTATTGTCGCTGATGAGGGAAGACTATAACGAAGTGTCATCGTTGATGATGTGACTGGGTTTGGGCTAATGAAGAGTTTTAGATTATTAGTTGCATTCAACTCTTTTCCATCGACGCTTGTATTCTGCGCGTCAATTGCTTTTTCAATGATCTTTGCAAGTGGGGAGATAATACCCGTTAACCCTTCGGAAAGATTTGCATGAAAGCCGTCTGGATAAAGGTAACGCTCGGTGTCGCTTTGAAAGAGTGAAAACAGATCTATCCCTGTGAAGAAGAGAGGATTCGTTGGCGCGAGTGCTTTCGTGAATGTATCCCACGCATTGTGATACGACTCTTGACTTGCCAACGATGCCCCGTCCCAACACTTACCATCGCATAGCTTCGGTGTTGCATAGTGGATCGAGTTATAGACGACGCGCACACCTTTTTGTGTCAATTCTCGAATGATCACATTCGCATCTTTTGTGTATTCTGCTGCGGGGTATGTCGGTTCGCAATTTCCGGCACGTGCATCATCTTGCCCGAAGAAAAAGACAGCAACAGGAAATT
>JBKJHR010000099.1:0-4217 GCA_046598695.1 Kapaibacterium sp. (SeqCode) | reverse complement strand
CATATCTGAAGAGGAATACACCGTATCCCCTCTTTTTGACATCATTGGCCTCCCTCTCTGTCTCTCTTCATGAGAAAAGAGAGAAAGAACCAAAAAGAAGAGAAAACTGGAAAAGATATAGAGCCGGAGCGGCGGCACAGAGCGAGCACGTCTATCGGCGATGTAATCTTTGGTTAGAAGACCCGGATGAAGGAAGAGGGACTTTGCCGTTGTGATAAATTTGGTGTCGAAGTGTGTGAAGCCTTCGATCAACTCCAAAAAAATGTGACGGAAAGGAGCATGATGCGAGTGATTCTCCTGCCCGCAATTTGGACAATAGTTATCTATCCCATCGAAACGATAGTCACAATTATTACAGATAACGCTTTTTCTTCTTTTCCTCGGCATTTAATTTTGTCTACTTCTTCACCACTCCCATAACAAGCCCATCACCAACGGGCACGATGCAGCTGAAGGCATTCCCTAATGCGGCAAACTCTTTATTGAATGCGCGGATGGCTGTGACACCAATATAATCGGGATCGCTCGGTGGTACTTCGTCCATGAGCTTTCCGAATGCCAACGCATTGTCACCAGCGATAACACCACCATTTTTTATGAGGCGGAGTGCCTCTTTCAGGTAATTGGAATAATTGATCTTGTCAGCATCGATCATGATGAAATCGAAAATTCCATCTGCCATTGATCTCATGTGATCGAGAGCGGCTCCTTGTAAAAGTGAGATGTTCTCTAATCCGAGATGCTTGAAATTATGACGTGCGACTTGGGCATGATGCGCTTCATATTCCAACGTTACAACTTCTCCGTCTGCGCCAATAGCTTTCGACATGATCGCCGCACTATATCCGAAGAGTGTGCCAATATCCAGCACGCGCTTTGCCTTGATGGCTTTCAAGAAGAAGCCAATGAATTTTGCTTGCTCCTCAGAGATCATGATCATCGGCACTCCCGCCTGTTCTGCATTTTTCTGCATGACTTGGAGGAGCGTCGCCTCCTCGACAGCAAACGTGTCAACGATATAGTTGAAAGTCTTTTCGGTAAGTGGTGTGCCCTTCATATTGTCAATTGTTAAGAAACGTAATGATCTATTCGTCACAAGCAAACCTTGTTTCGGCGAAAAAAATCTCTGAATGTTCGCGTAGTTTTAGAGATTAATGTACAAAAGCGTTCACAATTAGCACAATTTTTGCATATTGTCACAAAACGTCATTCTGAAGTGTCTTGTATATTAGACGAGTGTGTTTGATGTGCGTTTCTCATTGAATATGTTCATCCTCGATACAAGAACTTTGCTCTTTATGCTTGTAAAATGAATAAAAAGGCTACTTTTTGTTTTTTATCGTTTTTCTTGTTTTTCAACCTCTTTCTTGCTCACGACATCAAAGCCCAACGTACCGTGGGTCTTGTTGAGTATGGTCTTCCCAACACCGATGGTTATGTTATGTTCTCCCCACTCACCAGCCACAATACTTATATAATTGATAAATGTGGGAAGCAAGTACATCAGTGGACTGCATCTGCATACGCCCCTGGTGCCGCCACCTATTTCCTCCCAGATGGATCGCTTATCCGTGCCGGAAAAATCGGCAATCCTCGTTTTGTAGCAGGAGGGACAGGTGGTATTATAGAGCAGTTTGATTGGGACGGAAAGAAAATTTGGAGCTATGAAGTCTCCGACAGCCTTCAATGTTCGCATCATGATTTTGTGGTCATGCCAAATGGGAATATTCTCATGACCGTTTGGGCATTAAAGATGAAGGATGAGGCGCTTGCTAATGGAAGAAAACCAGCTCTGGTAGGACTTAAGAATGTCCTGAGCGAAAAGCTTATCGAATTGAAGCCCATCGGGACAAGTTCTGCCGAGATCGTCTGGCAATGGGAATTATGGGATCACCTTGTGCAAGATGCTGATGCTTCTAAGAAGAACTATGCTCCCGTTGCTGAACACCCTGAACTTCTCGATATTAATTTTGCTGCGGATTCATCAAATTCAGATTGGATACACATGAATGCTCTTGACTTCAATCCGAAGCTCGATCAGATCATGATGAGTTCATACGGCACAAATGAGATTTGGATCATAGATCACAGCACGACAACCGCAGAAGCGGCAAGCCATTCTGGCGGTAAGGTTGGTAAAGGTGGAGACTTCCTCTATCGTTGGGGAAATCCCTATAGCTATAAACGTGGTGATAGCGTGGATAAGAGACTCTTTAAGCAGCATAACTGCCATTGGATCACTCCTGGCTTAAAGGACGAGGGGAAAATCATTATTTTCAATAACGGACCAGGCAGACCTGGTGGGATTTTCTATTCATCATTAGATATCATTGCCCCACCTATTACGGATGTTAATGCTTACACGATTATTGGCAATCAATCATTTGGTCCTATTGATCCTTCTTGGCAGTACACAGCACCCGTTCCAACAGACTTCTACTCTACGAATCTATCCAGTGTACAATTGCTCCCCAATGGCTCAACGATCGTTGCATTAGGGGCTAGTGGTTCTTTTATAGAATTCGATAACCAAATGAAGAAAGTGTGGAAATACGTGAATCCGATCTCTGCACTCGGACCAATCAAGCAAGGCGTTGCACCATCAGGAAATATTGTTTTTCGTTGCGCGTTCTTCCCCAAGGATTTTGCTGGATTTACAGGGCATACTTTGACGCCTACGGCAGAGATCGAGTTGAGTCCGAACGATACTTCTCTGTGCCAACTTGCTTCAGTAAAAAAGATTTCCCAAGAGAATATATCCTTCTCACTTTCCCCGAACCCTTCGCAGGATAAGCTCCATATTAGTCGTATTGATGGCTTGACGGGAATGCTTCGCATCTCTATCTATAACCTCCTTGGGGAGACGTTGTTCACAAAGGCTATTCCGTCTTCTGAAACAGAGATTACGATCGACGTGTCAACATTTACAATCGGTTCATACTATCTTTCCCTTGAATCCGAAACGGGCAAGAGAACCCAGAAGTGGGTGAAAATGTAATTATAAAAAAATAAAAAATGCTCATTACCACGCGACTAAAAATTTTCTTGGTATGTGCAATGATGTCGTTCATCATTGCACCCCAAATTCTTGCGCAGCGGACGGTCGGCTTGTTGCAATATTCTAAGAATAATACCGATGGGTATGTGCTCTTCGCCCCACTTGGAAGCATGACCACATATCTGGTTGATAAATGCGGCAAGAAAGTACATTCTTGGACGTCTGATTATTTGCCCGGTCTCTCTTCTCCACTTTTGAAAGATGGCACGCTCTTACGTGCAGGAAAGGTCACAACTTCTCGTTTTAATGCTGGTGGAAATGGTGGCATCATAGAGCGATTTGATTGGGAAGGTAACCGAACATGGAATTATAGAATCGCAAGCGATAGTGAATGTACTCATCATGATTTCAAAGTCCTTCCAAACGGCAACATCCTGATGATTGCATGGGAAGCGAAGAATCCTGATCAACAGGTATTAATGGGCAGATGGACGCCGCTGCTCGTAGATACCGGTTGGAGCGAAAAGATTATTGAGTTAAGACCGATCGGGACAGATTCGGCTGAGATCGTCTGGCAATGGAAACTCTGGGATCACACGGTTCAGGATTTCGACGCATCACGGGGAAATTATGGTACGATCTCCGAACATCCTGAATTAATTAATATCAATTACGGCACACATTTAGGTGGGAATGATTGGGTGCACATGAATTCTGTAGACTATAATGCTGATCTCGACCAGATCGTGATGAGTTCGTATGGCTTCGATGAATTGTGGGTGATAGATCATAGCACTTCTACAGCACAAGCTGCAAGCCACTCCGGCGGGAATTCAGGCAAGGGTGGTGATATTCTCTATCGATGGGGCAACCCTGCGACATATAATAGAGGTATCCTTGCCGACAAACGATTCTTTCGTCAGCATGATGTTCATTGGATACCTCGCGGGATGCGCAATGAAGGAAAATTGATCTGTTTTAATAATGGCGAGGGCAGATTTGGTGGTATAGACTATTCAACGATTGATATCATTGATCCGCCAATTGATTCTAATAATAGTTACTCCATTTCAGGAAGTAATGCTTTCGGGCCTTCGGAAGTTTTTTGGCAATACTCTTCCCCCGTCCTCACCGATCTATATTCAGGAAATCTTTCTGGAGTACAATCTCTTTCCAACGGTTCGCTCCTTATTTGTCTTGGTGCAAAAGGGGCATTTTG
>JBKJHR010000142.1:0-4734 GCA_046598695.1 Kapaibacterium sp. (SeqCode) | reverse complement strand
GCCCCTCAGCCTTGTCAACCAACGTTTGGAGGATGGCATGAAGCTTGCTTTTGACCGCGTATATGAGAATGGACAGAAGTATAACGTTTCTCTTCGTCTTAGCTCGTACGTGCTTGCAATTGATAAGGTCGCTCGCACACTTCGCTTGCGCGGCATTTACAGTTAATCAACTTTACTCTACATTTTAATGAAGAATATGAGACAGATCGGTGCAATACTTATCTGTCTCTTTTTTATATCTGGATCCGTATCTGCTCAGCGACTGTCACTTCGAGAGGATATTCGCGAAAGAATAGATTCTGTCGTGAAAGGCTTTGGGTACAACCCTTCAAGTGTTTCTATTATTGCAGATACATCCATTCGCAAAATGGTCAGAGAGCAGTTTATTGAACATCCACTTGCTATTGTTATCGTAAAAAGTATTTCAGCAACACGGGTAAATTTTAATGACCGACTCATCAACGTGTCAGGTTTTCTCAATGAATTCACTCCTTCAAAACGTCCAACGGACTTTTTGTTTGTGATGCAACGTGCCCCAGATGATGAGATCGAAACATTGCGATCAATTCCTGTTATAAACGTGAGTAAGGAGCCGACTTTTTGGGAATCTGTCGCCCAACCCGCATTAATAACAGCGGGAGCGGCACTTGCAATTGTATTGTTCTTCTTGGTTCGAAGCTAAATAACAACGAGTGATAAAACGTATATTTGTATTTTCGGTTTTTCTTGGAGTCGCCCTCATTCTTATGACGGGCTGTGGTTCGAGCAATTCTGCTTCCGGCGGAAAGCCCGAATCAACGCTTGAACAGCGTTTTAATGACGCCAAAATATCCTATGAGAAAGAGGATTGGTCTGATGCGATCAGAATGTTCGAGGAAATTCGCATCCAAGCCCCGACATCACCCTTTGCTTCTGAAGCATCATACTTAGGGGCAATGGCACGGTATAAGAATGGAAATTTCACCAGTGCTGCGGTGGATTTCAGAGCATTTCGTCGCAATTATCCAACAAGCCCACTTGCGCCACGTTCACAGTTTATGGTTGCGGAGAGTTACTATCAAATGTCACCCCGTGCTGAACTCGATCAGACGTATACGAACTATGCGATCACGGAGTATCAGTATTTCTTACGTCTTTTTATTGACCCTGAGAAGTCATTAACAGATAGTTCTCAGAATCGAATTGTTGAGCTTCGCACCAAACTTGCTCTGAAGTTACTTTATTCAGCAGAGTTATATTTGAAGTTAGAAGATCGAAAGTCATCACTTCTATATTTCGAACGTGTGCTTGATCAATATTACGATACCAAGCCTGCTATAGAAGCACAGCTTCGTATCGCTGAAGTACAAGCTGCTCGTAAGAAAAACAAAGAAGCCCAAGACGCTATTTCCAAATTTGATGCGAAGTATCTCGATCAAGCAACCCCTGAACAGCGCAACAGAGCGCGCTCTATTAAGCAATCATAGCATTAGGATGAGTATAGAACGTCAGAAAAAAACGGTAAAGCAATCGCAAGTCGAAATGACAGAACTTGTATTGCCAAATGATACCAATCAACTTGGTAATCTCCTTGGTGGTAGGCTTATGCATTGGGTGGATATTTGTGCTGCTCTAGCGGCAGGACGTCATGCGGGGCGTGTATGCGTTACAGCAAGTGTTGACGAAATGAATTTCTTAGGTCCTGTGAAACTTGGTCAAGTCGTCCATCTTTTTGCAAGTGTGAATCGTGCCTTCAAGACTTCGATGGAAGTCGGTGTCCGTGTGATCGTTGAAGATTATACGACTGGTGATATGCGCCATGTATCAAGCGCGTACTTGACGTTTGTTGCGATCAATGAACTTGGTCACGGAGTTCCGGTGCCTGAGCTTATCGCAAAGACGCAGGATGAAAAGCGTCGCTTTGAGGGTGCGACGATTCGTCGCGCTGCCCGCTTACGTCGTCGTAAAGAGCTTGATCGTGCAGAAGCAGCGCGGTTAAAAAAACAGAACCTTAAGAAATAATCGTGTCGCTTTCAGGATTCCAACTCACCGTTGCTGAGCTCACGAAGCGATTTACCCGCAAACCAATATTCGCACCCGTTTCCTTTTCTGCAAAACAGGGTGAGATCGTTGCACTTTGCGGTGCGAATGGCTCAGGCAAATCTACACTTCTCAAGATCATTGCAGGGCTTGTTACCCCGTCATCAGGAGAAGTGGAGTGGAAGCTATCAGAGAAGAAACTTACTGTTGACGATCTTTCAATTCATATTGGTTTTGTCGCCCCATATCTTGAACTCTACCGCGAACTGACAGCGATCGAACATGTTCAGTTTATCGCTGATCTGAAGAATATTAAGTGTACTAATGAGGAGGCAATTGCATTGCTTACTCATTTCGGTTTACAAGCAGATATTGCTTCTGGTGATCGCTTCGTTGGGCAATATAGCTCCGGCATGAAGCAGCGTGTTGCATTAGCGATGGCGAGTGTCGGAAATCCCTCAATTCTACTATTCGATGAACCATCGGCAACGCTTGATGAGGCAGGGATAGCAATTTTATTCTCGCACATACATTCGTCAGTTGCGAAAGGGAAGATCGTCATCATTGCGACAAACGATGAACGAGAAAAACAGTTAGCTCACAATGTTGTAGAACTTCATCCATATTCCAACTGATGTTCTTTGAACTCCAACATACCGATACCTCAACGAAAGCACGTACAGGAATTCTCCGAACGGCTCATAGCGAGATTGAAACACCGTGCTTTATGCCAGTTGGTACACTTGGTAGTGTTAAAGGACTAACGTCACGCGATCTATGGGAAACAGGCACTCGTCTTCATCTTGCTAATGCATACCATCTTTATCTTCGACCCGGACAAGAGATCGTTCGTAATGCTGGGGGTCTCCATAAATTTGCGAATTGGGATGGGGCTATTCTCACAGATTCAGGGGGCTTTCAAGTATTCTCCCTCAATGAGCTTCGCAAAATAACCGATGATGGAGTAGCATTCAAATCACATATTGATGGATCGGCACATTATTTCACGCCAGAGAAAGTAGTTGAGATAGAGCGTGATCTTGGTCCTGATATGATGATGGTGTTTGATGAGTGTCCACCATCAAGTGCAGAGCGCGCGATCGTTGAACGTGCTGTGAATCGCACCATTGCATGGGCTGGCAGAGCACAAGAGCATCTTGCAAAAACATCTCCTTTGCATGGATATGAACAATATCAATTCTTGATCGTGCAAGGTGGTGTACATCGCGATCTACGCGAAATGTGTGCTACAAAACTTGTCGAGATGGATGCACCGGGATATGCTATTGGCGGACTTGCCGTTGGTGAGCCGAATGAAGTCATGTATCAAGTGACGGATTGGACGACAGATATTTTACCATCGCATAAGCCCCGATACTTAATGGGTGTTGGCACACCGATAGATCTTGTTGAATCCATTGCACGAGGAATTGACATGTTCGATTGCGTAATGCCGTCGCGCAATGCTCGTAATGGGCAATTATTTACTCGTCAAGGAAAGATCAATATCAAAAATGCAAAGTGGAAAACAGATTTCTCTCCGATAGATATTGAGACGAATTCATACGCCTCACAGAATTTTACGAAAGCGTACCTTTCACATCTTTTCAACTCCAGTGAGATATTGGGATTGACACTTGCAACCTTGCACAACGTTGCATTCTATGAACAGTTAGTCAGAGATGCGAGAGAGAAGATACTTGCGGGTGAGTATGAAGTATGGAAGCGAGATTTTGTAGAGAGATATAACGCGACGTGAGCTGAAGATTTGCCTTTTGAGTTGAGGAGTTAGTTGTTATCTATGTGTAATACCTTAAATAATCAGGACAAGCATCATATCCATTCGGCCAATATAAGCCACGACCGTGCTCATAGAGCTTGACTTGTTGAAATACTTCTGGGTCTCGAAGTAGATCAGTCATGGGTGAGGAGGGAAAGAGTAGAGCGAAATCAATGATTTTCTCTATTTTGTCATTAAACACAACCCTAAGTTTATTGTTGCCGAGGTATTCAATTTCCGATATTTGGACAATTTTTTTCATTATGATAGTGGATCAATTTTGATAAGTGGCTCAGGCTTACGCGCTTTTAGGCAGACTTCCTTCGCTCATCTCTAAAGAATCTATATCGGAAACAGCTTCATGCTCACTATACTCAGCATGAAAGTGAGCTGGGGCATGATCTTGAAAAAACATCTTTATAACAATACCGTAAAATCTACTAATCTCTGGCATTTTTTTGTGTTTAGCTATACGCTGCGATTCCAGTGATCTCTTGACCTAAGATGAGAGTATGAATGTCATGTGTTCCTTCGTAGGTCTTGACGGATTCGAGATTTGCCATGTGACGCATGATAGGGTACTCACCGAGAATACCATTTGCCCCATGAATATCTCTTGCGACGCGGGCAATATCTAATGCCATTGCAACATTATTGCGCTTCGCCATTGAAACGTGTTGCGGTCTCATCTTTCCTTCATTCTTGAGTTGCCCCAACCGATAGGAAAGCAACTGTGCTTTTGTGATCTCCGTCCACATCTCAGCAAGCTTTTGTTGGACGAGTTGGAATCCTGCTATGGGTCTATCGAATTGAATTCTGCTCTTTGAATAATTTACCGATGATTCAAAGCATGCCATCGCTGCACCTATCGCACCCCAGCTAATTCCGTAACGAGCTTGTGTAAGGCAACCGAGAGGTCCCTTTAATCCTTCAAC
>JBKJHR010000132.1:0-5802 GCA_046598695.1 Kapaibacterium sp. (SeqCode) | reverse complement strand
ACGATCGAATCAAGCAGTCAGTATTTCGGTCGTGGAGTAATGCGCTTCACACCGAATCCGTATGATATGATTCGTATGGAAGCAAGTGCAGGCGGCGGAATCGCCTTCGATGGCTCGAATACACCGATCGTCACAGCATCAGTACTTGGTAATTATAGCTTTACAGATAAACTTGGCGTATCGGCAGGTATTGTCTTTAGCGGCGCATTCACGAAGAATACGAATCAATTTCAGCCCGTGAGCCAAGACCAGATTTCACCGAGTGAACCTGTCGGCTACGTTGAGCAAAATACTGGAGCATCATCACTCTTCGCACCTTCTTTCACATTCCGCGTAGGATTTCAATTTAGACCGTGGTAAAAACACTTAAACATATCGCCCTTTTCGCGGCTCTTGCGTTTATGATCACGGGATGTAATCCCGGTATCATTGATGCACCGCCATCTACGATCTCAGATATTGCACGATATTTCTGGAATGACTCCACGCATCATGCCTATTATCAGCGCACGAATCAAGCGACAGGTGCAGTTACGCAGAAATTCTCCTTGCAATTTACACGCGGAGGTACGAATCTTCAGAATGTTGAAATAACGGATCTTGCCAATCCGAATAGCAAGTCTCTGATCGCAACGGTTGATCCAGGAAAGATCACGATCAGTAACTTATCGGCGAAATCGCTCATACCTCTTGCCGATGGATTCAGTCTTGGTGCGGGGATGGAAGTAAAGGAAGCGATAAGTATTCCGAAAGCCATCAAGAAAGTCTTTTCTATTGATAAGGCACGTGCAATTGCAATTGATGCTTCAGACACTGTTTATTATTCGACAAACTCGGGGCAACACTGGCAACCATCAACATGGGAACAGAAGAACGGAAACATAACAGCTTTTACATTGGATAATAGCAATGCTAATTCCCCAAAGGTATATGCCGGTACCGATCATGGAAGCATCTACACATCAACAGACTATGGTTATTCATGGTCACTGTATGCTTCTGGTAATGGGTCACACATATATGCGCTTTCGTATTCCACGCTGAAAAAATATCTTTACTACAGTACGGATAAGAGTGTGTACCGTTCATATAATGGGATTACCACTGCGAAAGACCAGTTTGATATGGATTTTGTTGCAACATCACTCGTCGTCATTGATAGTGATTCATTGACAAAGGGAACATACCTCTATGCTGGTACCGCATCGAATGGATTGTACTCTCGTTCGCTCGTGGATGGAAAGACAACTACATGGGAGCCTGATACTATCCGACCGGAGTTAAAGCACGTGAGCGCAATGTGCAGATTGGGGAAATCTACAGTCATTGCATTGCTTGCTGAGAATGAGGAAGCTGGTGGCTTGCTCGTTCAACGCATGACGGTAAAGACCCCGTGGAGCGTTATTCCATTAAGTTTGAATATATTCAAATACCTTTCGAGTCCTTTATTTGAGACGACGGCACTCGTCGCGTCTGACTCTTCTGCGTATATCGTCAATCCTCCGTCGAAGGATAATCAGGTACTTCGTACACAGCCATTGCCAAGCAACAGAGCAATACATGATATATCAGGAAGCAATGGTTATATCATTATTGCTACTGATAGTGGTATAGTGTATTCCACAAATTCCGGAGATTCGTGGAATGAAACGCATAGCGGCATTGAAACGCAAGTTTATCGTACGCGCATTCTCCCTGGTACACTTACGCTCTTAAAAACAGTTGCTGATAGTATGCGTGTTGGTTCGGTATGGACTGATGTCGGGACGCTTCTTTATCAAAATGGGACAGCAAATACTGCTCTGCGTATAGATGCACACATCCTACACCATGATGATTACGTGATGCTCGATAGTGTAAAATATCCTGATGTATTTGAGATCGAGTATTCCTGCGCCGAACTAAAAGGAATTACAAATGCACCAAGCATTCATATCCTCTTCGCAAAAGATATTGGTCCGCTTGTGATCGATGAATATGCGGATGGGATCATCAAGACGCGCACGGTATACAAGCATTAATGATCAATAATTATTTTCCTTTTTCGATGGTGATATTCACCGTGCGCGAAAAGAAGCGTCCCTCGGGCAGTAAGTTATCATAGAGCTTCTCACGGGAGCCATGCCCGTCGATGATCGTTTGCGGAGGAAGTGTAAAACCTGCGTTACGCAAAGCACGTTCTAATTCTTGGCTCGCTGTTTTGGCTCTGCGTCGAGAAAGATCGTCGTTGTAATTTACATCACCCATCTCATCGGTATAGCCAATAATTCGTAAACCCCGTACATTCGTTTTTCCAAAAGATTTGGCAACCAGTGATAAGGTGCGTTCATTTTTCCCGCCGAGTTTATCTTCATCGAAACCGAAAAGGATAAGGCTATAGCGTTCAAGCTCTTCTTTGCGGTCGGTCACGGTTTTTGTACGCTTCAGCGGTATCGTATTATGTGCTGTTGCCATGTTGCCGGAGCTATCTCTCACGATCAGATCAAGGTTAAGTATGTCCTCGGTACTCGATAATGCCTCCTCCGTGATCGTGTAAGCTTTCGTTGTATCATAGAAAACATTAATATCTCCTTCATAGCGAAGTATCTCCTTATTGCCGATACTACTTGTTGCCTTGACATAGGCAATGCCTGTATCGGTTGTAATGATCGGTACAAGAGTGATCTTCGATGGTGTTGCAAGATGCTCGGTGTTTAGCACAACGATGGGGTCGGTGATCCTATCATCATCAGCCGTGATCTCGACTCGCCGGTTTTCCTCTTGTCCCTCACGTCTGCTTAGTGGGCTGGGTCGCTCTGGGAGAAGTCGTGCTTCGATCTTCATTCTCTCTTCAGGAATCTGCCAGATATTTGCTAGATAATTTTTCACAGTTTCAGCACGCGATCTGGCAAGTGCAAGGTTATTGGTTTCGCTGCCAGTATTTGATGTGCTGCCTGTGAGAGTAATTTTTGTTTTCGGATTTGCCTTAAGTCGAGCACCAAGATAATTTAACATCTCTTTATAGATGCCGAGGATGTTTTCACCTTGTCTATCATTTGTGCCTTTGAATTTCTTAACGGCATCATCAGGTGATGAGTACCTAACGTATCTTTGCGGAAGAGCTGATGAGGCTTCATCAAAGAAGACATAGTTCAAAAAAGGAAATGCAACTCGCGCCCTCACATCTTTCACATCAATACGGATGACCTTCTCTTGCCTTCCATCAGATGTTCTTCCATACGCTTCGATAGCAACGGAAAGTTTTGATGGTAGATGAGTAGTGTCAACTTTCGCAAAGATCGGTTCGGCAATTTTGCCTCGTTCATATTCTGTGATCGTATCTAATCGTGGTGATAGATCATATCTCAGAGTAATTCCACCGCGAATACTATAGTGAGAGAAGTAATCTGCCGTTCCTAATAGTGGCAGTTCCGCACTTATCGTCGGTGCGGCAGAAAGCTTGGAAGAAAGTGGGAATTCAGCACCAAGAGAGAATGTAAATGCTGGGATAATGCTGCGTGTGTTTGGGAGATCGCCGCTAAGCTCGAGACTATCGCGGCTGCCGTTCGAAAAGCCTCCGGGTCCGTTCGGAGTAAGAATCTTATCAAATTTCTTATTCAATAAAAACAATGCTTCCGCGCCGATCTCCACATATAAAGGTTTTGCTATCCCCCACCCGATCGATGCACCTATGCCAAGACCTTTTGTGTAGGATGTGATCGTATGGATGAATTCGAGTGAGTTTCGCTCGGTGACTCCACCATTACTTACCGTGTCGGTGAAAAATTGTCCAAAGGTTGTTTTGCTGCGCAGATCCGAATATGAAAGCGAAGGGGATATATAAAAGTCTGAGGGCTCATCAGATAATGGAATATCGAATCGTAGAGAAAAGCTTGGGGCAGTGGCTGTGCCACTTAAAAATTGATCACATCGGTAGCCCAGTGGCAACGGCAACGGGGAATTCGAGTAGATATTCCAGCCATAAAGCCCTGCAACACCCACTCTGATGGGGCTTGAGGGCACTTCTCTGCGATGGGTAATGACCGTATCTCGGTAGGTTGAATCAATTGGGAGAACGATAGAATGCGCCTCTGCTCTGTAGCAGACGACGAGTGTGAAGAGAACGAGAAAACTATGGAACAGCTGATGAAACAAGAAGTTAGTGTTGTGGTTATGTAATAAGTAGCTCCAATAATCAACAGTGAATGAACACTCAGATTTGCAACGAAGTTACGAAGCGAGAGGGTTTTTGCCTTGTTGCCAGTCTCAGCTTATTATCTTTCCATTAAAACCACGTTATAGACGGTAACTCTTTTTTATGAAAAATTGTTTTTATTTGACTATAACGCCCACGCGTAGATATCTAATTATGTTTTTGTAATAGCCCAATAACAGTTATGGCAACGGAGATCGCAACAGCAAACGGTTCATCGAAGGTCGCACCGCAAAAGGCAGGTCTTGAAGACATTATTGCCGGAACGAGCAGTATTTGTTACCTCGACGGCAAAAATGGTGTTCTCGCCTACTATGGTTATGATATTCATGACCTCGTCAAAGGAAGCTTTGAAGAAAATGCGTTTTTACTTTTTTATGGCAAACTTCCGAATGCTTCAGAGTTAGCCGAGTTCTCAGCAAAGCTTGTTGCAGCTCGCTCTCTTCCTTCTCAGATCAAAGATCGTATCACCAGCTTCCCGAAGAACGTCCACCCTATGGCAATTCTTCGCACTGTTGTCAGCGAATTGAGCTATTACGACAACACGACCGAAGATATTTCTCATGCATCGAACGTAGAGAAGGGCATCAAGTTGATGTCACAGATTCCGCTTATCATATCGTATTATGATGCGGTTCGCAACGGACGTCCGTTGCCGGAGCCGAAAGCTGAACTTGGCCATGCCGCAAATTTCCTCTACATGCTTCTGGGTAAGGAGCAGGATGAGCGCGTTGTGAAGATGTTCGATGCAGCCTTGACGCTCCATGCCGATCACGAATTTAATGCTTCGACCTTCACCTGCCGCGTGATTGCTGCTACTCTTTCTGATATTTATTCAGCTGTCACTGGTGCTATCGGTGCGCTCAAAGGTCCGCTTCATGGCGGAGCGAATGAGCAGGTCATGCGTATGCTTCTGAAGATCACTGACCCAACCCGTGCAAAAGAATGGGTTATGGATGCTCTAGCTCGCAAAGAGAAGATCATGGGATTCGGCCATCGCGTATATCGCACGGAAGATCCTCGCGCAACGCATCTTCGTCAGTTCAGCAAGGAAATGGGCGAACGCACAGGCGAGACACAGTGGTACCAAATGTCACGCGATATTGAAGCGCAGATATTGGAAGAGAAGCATCTCTATGCCAACGTTGATTTTTATTCTGCCAGCACGTATTATTTGATGGGTATCCCGCTTGATCTTTATACGCCGATCTTCGCAATGAGCCGCATCACCGGCTGGGTTTCTCATGCGTTGGAGCAGTACTCCAATAATCGCTTGATCCGCCCTGCTGCTGATTATACAGGACCTGTTGACCAGAAATGGACACCGGTAAATGAGCGATAAATAGATTCTCCGAAAAGAAGAAAAGGCGTGATTTTGGTCACGCCTTTTTTCTTATATACTATCTTTGTAGTCACTCGTTATGGGTACAGTACTTGATCTTACTATCGTTTTCCTCATTATCGCGCTCAACGGATTCTTTGTAGCCGCGGAATTTGCTATCGTAAAAGTCCGCGGAACGCAGATAGATACGTTGGTAAAGCAGAATGATACCCGTGCAAAACTTCTTGGGATTATCCTCGCCCATCTTGATGCATATCTCTCGGCAACG
>JBKJHR010000107.1:0-7051 GCA_046598695.1 Kapaibacterium sp. (SeqCode) | reverse complement strand
CATGTTTTTACGTAAAACCCTATAAAATCGTCAAAAATGGAACTACTTATATGGTTTTGGTGATTTTATGGGGCTTTTCTACAAGAGTTTTTCATAACATATTTACGACGTAATACGACAGTATGGCAGTATTAAACAAAATGCGCGAGAAATCCGCCGTGATCTTCGGTGGTCTTGCAGGCGCATTCTTACTCATGATCGTTTTTGAATGGGGCGCACAAGGGGATTTCTTCCGCAAAAGTGGTCCTAAGGGCGATCAGATCGGTGAAGTCAATGGCTACAAGATATCGTCCTCGGAATTCGAGAGTGCGGTACAGCAGGCTCGTCCTCAAAAGATGGAAGAGTTAAAGAAGAAGACCTTGACAGAAGATGAAGAACATCAGCTTCGTGAGCAGGTATGGAATGATCTGATCATGCAGAAACTCGTTGACGAGAAGGTAGACCAGTATGGTATTACCGTGACCGATCAAGAGGTGAGAGATATTCTCTTTTATAGTCCGAATCAGGTCTTGACTCCTGACCAGTATAAGAGCTTTCTTGACTCTGCGACGGGACAGTTTAACCAAGCTCGTTATTGGGAAATCCTCCGCGATCCAAAGATGGATACTGCAGTTACAGAGCTTTCGAGCCGCATCCGCGAGGGCTTGAAGCGTCCGAAGTTGATGACGTTTGTTCAGTCTCTTGGTCTTATCACAAATGGTGAGCTATGGGATCGTTATTATAATGAGACCACAAAAGCAACGGTTCAGATCGTAACTATCCGCCCAAGCGGAACGCCTGCACAGTTCGAGGCGCAAGTGACAGATGCTGAAATAAAGAAGTATTATGACGATCATCAGTATCAGTTCAAGCGTGAAGCTGCGAAGAAGATCAAGTTTGTCATATTCCGCGAGCAGCCTTCTCCTAAGGATTCCGCGATGATGGTTGATCGCTTGGAAGCACTCAAAAAACGTCTTGCGACAATACCACTTACTGAGCCAGATAGTGTCGTTGGCGAGATTCTTGCTGATTATACCGATGAGCCGTATCAGGGGGCAAAGCCTTTTGAGCCGAATCAGTTGCGTCTCTATTCTAATGGTAATGATCTCCTGAAAGCAAATATCGGCGATGTTGTCGTACTCCATGGCTCAGGCCAGCAGGGTGCCCCACAGCTTGCAGTCGCAAAAGTCTATGGTGTCTTGGATACAGGAGCAACACTTTACCACACACGCCATATCCTTATCGGAATGGGTAAGCCAGAAAACAAAGATAGTGCTCGTGCTCTTGCAACCAAGATGTATGACGAGTTGAAAGCAGGCGGGGACTTTGCTCAGTATGCGCAGAAGTATTCAACAGACGGTTCTGCTCGTAATGGTGGTGATCTCGGTTGGTCACCTACTGGGTCATGGGTTAAGCCATTTGGAGATGCAGTCAATGGTGCACCACTCCATATAGTTATGGCTCCTGTTGAAACACAATTTGGGTTCCACATCATTGAAGTACTTGACAAAACACAACGCAAACCCATTGTTGCAATGGCAACAATTCCACTAAAGGCAAGTTCTCAGACAACCCGTATGCTTGCGCAGCAGGCTGTGGTGTTCAAAGATCAGGCAGGGAAGAAAGGCTTTGATCAAGCAGCAAAGGATATGAACCAGCGCGTTATCACTGAAGCTCCTCCGATCTCGAAAAAAGGTCAGCCTCTTTTCGGAAGCATGGCATTCAACAACTATATGCTTGAGCTTGCAACCGGCGATATTTCTGAGCCGATGAAGGTGCCGCAAATGCATGCTACAGTTGTCGCTCAGGTTGTAGAGGATATTGCCAAAGGTGTTGTCCCGATGGATGATAAGATCAAGGATTATGTAAAGAAACAGCTTGGACGTAAGAAGTTTGTTGCCTCTGCTTCTGCAAGGGCGAAAGAACTTCGCGGTATGGTTGGTAACGGTGAGTCACTTGACAAACTTGGCGCTATTGACTCGAACTTTAGACCAAGAGCCCTCAGCTTCGGACCTGCAGAATCAGCACCTGGATTGGGTACGGAATATGCTGTTAATAACGCAGCATTCTCAATGAAGCCTGGGCAGATCAGCGATCCTATCGTTGGCGACTATGCTGTCTATCTCATTCAACTCGTCGCTATCGCGCCTGCGGATAAGCAGATGTTCGAAGGGCAGAGACTTGCAATGATGCAAAAACTAGGACAAGAAAAGAATCGCCGTTTTGTTGAGACATGGTTCAACAAACTCAAAGACGATGCGAAGGTTATTGACTATCGCTCGAAAATGAGATAAGAATTTTCATTCTGATGAAAGAAAAAGCCCGCAACGTAAGTCGCGGGCTTTTATTTAAACTGGTAAATACTATTCCACTGCTTTTTATTCCACCGTCACCGACTTCGCTAAGTTTCTTGGTTGGTCAACATCAGCTCCTCTGGCTGTTGCCATATAGTAGGAGAGAAGTTGAAGTGGGATAACCGATAGTATGGGCACGAGCATCGGTAAGGTTTCGGGAATGTAGATAACGTGTTCGGCAAGAGAAGCAATATCTGTATCACCAACACTTGCAATAGCAATGAGCCTTCCACCACGTGCATTAACCTCCATGATGTTCGAGAGTACCTTCTCATAGACATCATCATGTGGAGCAATGACCACAACAGGCATATCCGCATCAATGAGAGCAATAGGTCCGTGCTTCATCTCCGCCGCTGGGTATCCCTCGGCGTGGATATACGAGATCTCTTTGAGCTTCAATGCGCCTTCGAGTGCAACTGGGTAGTTGTAACCTCTACCAAGATAGAGGAAGTGGTCAGCTGTCTTAAACTCGTCGACGATCTTCTTTATGATCTCTTCAGATGATTCTATAATCTCTTGAATTTTCCCCGGAAGCTGGAGTAACCCGTTTATCATCTCTTTGCCATCAACGACAGAAAGAGATTTCATTCTCCCTAACATAATCGAAAGCAGAGCAAAGACCGTCACTTGCGAGGTAAAAGCTTTCGTACTAGCAACCCCAATTTCAGGTCCAGCATGAACATATACTCCGCCATCGGATTCACGTGCAATGGTAGAACCGACAACGTTCACGATGCCAAGAGCCAGTGCTCCTTTGCGCTTACCCTCTCTCATAGCGGCAAGCGTATCAGCAGTCTCGCCGGATTGACTGATAACGAACATTACATCATCCGATGAAACGACGGGATTGCGATAGCGGAATTCGCTTGCGTACTCAATATCAACGGGGACTTGCGCAAGCTGCTCAAGCATGTACTTACCGATGAGCCCGGCATGGTAACTTGTTCCGCAAGCGGTAATGATTATACGCCTGGCATTACGCAGTTTCTCGAGATGGTTACGCAAACCACCGAGAACGATCGAGCCTTCATCCATAACGATTCTTCCGCGCATTGCGTCACGAACGGTCGTAGGTTGCTCATGGATTTCCTTGAGCATGAAGTGATCGTAACCACCCTTTTCAATTTCTTCAAGTTTAAAAGTAATTGCTTCGATGGATTTCGTAACCTCAACATCTTCGATAGTTATGGTTTTGATGCCATTGCGAGAGACGGTTGCAAGTTCACCATCAGAGAGGTAGATGACATTGCGAGTATGAGAGACGATCGCTGCAGCATCACTCGCAATAAAATATTCATTATTGTCGCCAACACCGATAACAATAGGGGAGCCTTTTCTCGCACAGATGATCTCGTTCGGCGAGTCCTTTGAGAGTACACATACTCCATACGCCCCAACAACTTCATTCAACGCCAAACGTACCGCTTCGGTCAGCGATCTACCATCTTTGTAAAATTCGCCGACAAGATGGGCGAGAACTTCGGTATCTGTTTCACTTTTGAAGGTATGTCCAAGTTCAATTAAGCGTCGTTTGATGACGTTGTAGTTCTCAATAATTCCGTTATGGATGAGGGCGATGTTGCCGCTTTGATCGGAATGAGGGTGGCTATTGAGGTCGCTAGGTGCCCCATGGGTTGCCCATCGTGTATGTCCAATGCCGATATTTCCCTGGTGGGGGTGTGTTCTCACCATTTCTTCAAGCTCTGTCACTTTCCCCACTTTTTTTCGGACAACAAGGGTAAAGGCCTTATCAGAGTCTGGGGTGCCATTGGCTGGTATACGCTCTAAAATTGCAATGCCTGCAGAGTCATAGCCCCGATATTCGAGACGCTTTAGACCAGACATAATGATCGGCGTTGCATCTTGTTCGCCAATATATCCTACTATTCCACACATAGATATTAAAAAATAAGGTTTCTTACAAAACAATCTTCGGTCGAAACTGTTACACGTGCTTCGGTTTTTGGAGTTACATAATAGCATAATTTCTTACCCTGATTTTTCATGCGCTACGCATTATTGATAGAATATGACGGCAAAGATTTTTCTGGTTGGCAATTTCAACCCGGTTTGCGCACCGTACAAGGAGTTTTGGAAGCGTCGTTTCGTCAAATAAGCGGCTCCGAAATAAGCATTTATGGATCTGGCAGAACGGATACAGGCGTGCATGCTTCAGGGATGATTGCCCATGCTGATCTGCCCGATGATTCGGTGCTCACTATAGCGAAGATGCTTGAAGGACTGAATGCGACAAGCGGGTATGATGTCGTAGTGAAAGATATTTGCGCTGTTCCTGATGATTTTCATGCTCGTTTTTCAGCAGTATCGAGAGAATATCGGTATACGGTAATAAACCGTCGAAGCGCAATAGAGCGTAATACAGCTTGGCAAGTTCTGAGTGAATTAGATACAGTAGCAATGGAGAACGCAGCTCATTTACTTATTGGTAATCATGACTTTACCTCGTTTAGCAAGAGATCAGAAGATGTTAATCATTATCGGAGCATTATTGAAGTTGCCGAATGGAGTTTTGAAGGAGATCGCTTGATATTTAGGATAAAAGCAAATCGTTTTGTGCGGGGGATGGTGCGTGCACTTGTTGGGGCATTGGTTAGTATTGGAAAAGGAAAGTTGATGTCAGAAGAATTTTCAGAACTTTTGAACTCACCGACTGAGCTTGATCGCGCCAGATTCATTTCTCCCCCAGAAGGCTTGAATCTATGGCGAATAGAATATCCTCCCGAATTCGGGTTATGGTAAAAATGAATACCCTAAGAATTAAAGAGGATAGGTTCTTATACGATACTGTGTTATAAAAGTATAGACAACCTAATAATTCGATCAGAATAAAGAAGAAAACTGAAAAGACTTCATTTCATATCATTTTTGTTTTTCGCCTTTGCAACAACTGCGCAGGCGCAATCTTTCCGTGCGTATGCTGGGGAGTTCTTGCAACTTGGCGTTGGAGCACGCTCGCTTGCACTTGGTGGTACGGGGATAACATATGTGGATGACGCAGGCGTTGGGTATTGGAATCCGGCGGGACTATCCGAGATCAATTACCCGACCATCTCTGGTATGCATGAAGCACGGTTTGATAATACCGTTCAACATGATTTCGGAGCCTTTGCTGCGCCGCTTGGTAAGGATTTTGGTATAGGGTTCACGGCTCTTCATATTGGCATTTCAAATATCAAAGATACTCGCTCTGCGTTTATTGACCGCAATGGTAACGGGGCATTCGACGATGAAGATTATCTTGACTATTCAAAGGTATCTTCATTTGGAAATTACGATTGGGGCTTTCTCTTCTCCCTCGGTAAGAAGCAAGATTCTACTCTTTCGTATGGCGCGACATTCAAGCTTATCGTTCGGAAGCTTGACCCTGAGAATAGTGCTACCGGAATAGGATTTGATGTTGGTGTGCGCTATCGTCCGATGGAAAATCTTGTTCTTGCGGCAGTGGGGCAGGACATAACGACAACCTATCTTACCTACACATCTGGTAATAAAGAACTCGTTGCCCCAACACTCAAACTTGGCGGTGCATACACATGGGACATAACAGGGACGGGTACGCATAAGATCATGCCAACAATTGATGCTGATATTCGCTTCGAAAATCGTGGTAAGGTAGCTGAGGTTTCAGTTGGTCCGCTCAGCGCTGATTTTCATTTTGGTGCGGAGTATCGCTTTAAGGAGATTGTCTCTGTTCGTGGAGGATACAATGATTTGAAAATGTTTACTGTCGGAGCCGGCATCAAATTACCAAAGCTTGCCGTGGATTATGCCTTCCAAAGTTTTAGTGCACAAGATCAACTCGGCAATACGCATCGTATTAGCTTCTCCCTTATTATTGAACAAGCAAAGTGGAAACGAGGTGGGGAGTAAAGAAATATCTACGTGATCTTTCTTTCCGTCTTTGTCGTAATAATCCTCTTGATATGGAACGTACCACTTTCCATTCTCCGTTATCGCACAACAAATGTTTACCTTAAGCGATCATGAATTTGCCTCTCCCGTTCGTCGGCGCATCATTGCGTCGTTGATTGCTCTTGTATTCATAGGGTTTATCGCTCGTTTTGCATATTTACAATTATATGAAGGAGCTGCATTAAGCGGTGCGGCTAATGAACAAGGTATTAAGAGAATTGAAAGAATACCTGTTCGCGGTGCAATTTATGATCGTAATGGTAAAGTCATTGCCGCGAGCATCCCATCATATACTGTTTTACTCACCACACAAGATTTTAATCCCTATCGCACAACAGCACTCCCATTGCTTTCGCAATTGCTTGAGGTTGATACGACGTACATTGTCAATAAGATCAGACAAAATGCGAGCTATGCGAAATTTCAGCCGATCAAGATATGGTCAGATGCAGATTCACGCCTTATCGCCGCTATAGAGGAGCATCACGACGAACTTCCTGGTATAGACATCTCCTATGAATCAAAGCGGCAATATGTTGCGCCAGTTCGTGCTTCGCATTTGCTTGGTTATACGAAAGAAATATCAGATAAGCAACTCGAAAGCGTTTCCGAGACTTCTGACAGCGATTACTACCATCCTGGTGATGTTGTAGGTACTTCGGGTTTAGAGCGATACCATGAACGTGATCTTCGTGGTGTAAAAGGATTTGAATTTGTTGCCGTTGATGCAAAAGGGCAGAGACAGACTCGCTTCAAAGAAGGCAAGGCAGATGTCAATTCAA
>JBKJHR010000217.1:0-6391 GCA_046598695.1 Kapaibacterium sp. (SeqCode) | reverse complement strand
AAACGTGGAGATGAAAAGTGCTACTTGCCAACTCGTACACTCTGTTCGCTCACACCATCTGGTGTAATGAGGCGGAGTGTGTAACTTCCTGAGGAGAGAATTGTAGGCATAGAGATTCGCTCAGTGTGCTCGCCGGACGCAAGAGTTGTATGATAGACTTCCTTACCAAGCACATCATAGAGAGCAAGCGTTGCTGTATGATAGGAAATATATCGCAGATTGAACACATTTGAAAACGGGTTGGGGGAAATAGAAATGATGTTGACAAAATCATTTGACTCATCCCCGCGCACAGACGTATTCTGCTGCTTCGTTTGTCCTGTAAGGATAGAATATGTCTTGATACTATTCTCGTATGGATGAGGGAGATCAGTGATCCATGTGAAGATCGCCGTGTCATTCTTACCTTGCAATGACTGCTGATACACGACCGGTGCAAGATAATATCCTTTCGGTTGAATGATAACAGGGAATGCAAAAATTTCTGTGTCTATATGAAAAGCGGATACACTATTGCCTGTCTTTATCACCCCGAAGACCGTAACAGGTACATCGCCGCGATTCTTCAATGCCACATTTTGTGCGACTTTCGTATTTGCGCTCACCTCACCAAATGATCTATTCTCTGCATCGAGTAATCCTGTAATACCTTTCGCCGATACATAATACGAATGAGCGTAACAATCAGAAAAGACGATGAGCGAATCGCGGAATTGCTGTAACGTATCATTCGCAATTGCACAAAGCGTGACAACGATAGAATCATCCTTACCAAGTGATCGAGGAAGCGATGGCGAGATATCCGTAATATGTGGGTCAGTCAATCCATTGAGTAGTGATACACTTGTGATGTTCAATGGGAAACTTGCGAGAGAATCATTCTTTGCCTTGATCGTGACGGTGTAACAGATCTCTTTCCCAACAGGAAGCTTCGTGCCTATCGTCTTCAATGCCAAAATTTGTGTGCGATTTGCTTTGTAAGAAAAAACGAATACTGAGTCATTTCCCGCAAGGTCTTGTGCATACACTGCCGCATAAGCATCAATTTTCGGATTCACGACTTCTAATTTGATCGAGTATTCTGAAATGCCTGGTGTAAACGGTGTACTTGTGATAATACGGTAATTCTTTAGCGGTTGGAATGCGGTAACATCGTGGCTTTCAGTGATAATACGCACCGTACCAAGTTTACCAGACTCGAACGATGCCGGCGAAACGACGAGCGAATCAACGACCGTAAACGTATGATTACCACAATATCCTGATACGTTCTTTAATGCGGGTTTGATATGATCTGGTGAGCGCTTCGATAAACGAAGTGAGCCTGGATGACTATAGGAATAGTCCCCTGTCGTTCCCGCTACAGTGGCAGCCAACTTCCATTTCCCACCTTTAATATATCGAACTGACTCTCCCGAATTTCCCATCTTCTCTTCCCACCAAATACTTTGTTTGAAGCCGAACGGAATATAGCGATTCACCGGGATCGGATTCGCGCCAAATAAACTCCGAGCTGCGGAGTCGCGCAGCATATAGGTTGTGGTTGTCGAATAATCATAAGAGAGCGGATCGAACTTTGTCGGTATCGTCAATAAAAAGATCGAATCCTGCCACTGAGGTGATGTCACAAGCGACATTGTTGGGCGGTAAAGCTTGCCGACAGAAACTTCTCCTACTGAACGGCGAAGTTCGTAGCAAAAAAATCGTTTACTTCCATTTTGTGAACCGATATTCACAGCTTGATTTGCAAATACTTCTTCTGCATGTTGCCCAGGATTGAGCTGGTACGAAATTGAACTTCCAAGACCGAGCGTATAATAGAACGTCCCAGTATCAATAGCTACGATCACTACCGACGTCTTTGAATTATTATCGTTCGAGGAATAATAATAATTTGTCGCAAGAGCCTCGACAGGTGGCAACATTTCTACCATCGTGCTCCCTGCTATCCCGTCAAGCTTTGTATATTGATGCCCAGAAAGAACGGCAACTGGTTGAGAGCTTTCAATGCGCGAACCAGTCAGGTCAGATGCAAAAGAGTGTGCCGCTCCGCCTGATTGCACAAGATATGTCTGTCCTTGGCGAAGTGTAACAGAATAAGATTGTCCTGCTGTATGACTATCGTTGCTGAGCGCATTGCGCGTCGTCCCATTTGGCGTTATGGTTACCTGCGTATTATCATAGGGCGCAACAATGAGGAATTGCCCGTGATAGGTCGTATCATTACATATATAATTTGCAGTACGATACTCTTTGCCGAGAACGGCAAGAGGCAATGCCAAGAATCCGTCTGCGGATCCTTTATTATAGGTATATCCCGAAAGTGCTATCGGCTCCGTTGCATAGACATGAACAGAGTGAAATGCTTTCAACTCTGATGTCCGAGATTCACAGAGTAAGGGATCAAGTTCGATCGTGATAACCCCTATTGTATCAACAAATGGGATCGGGTGGATCTCGTAATAATCCGTCCTTGACACCTTGCCAGAATCCCCTGCGTAATATTCAACATAAATACTTGTCTCAGCAAGTGATGCGACCGTAAGCGTTATGCGTTGGGCGGGAGAATCATAGTTCGGCATAAATCCAAACCAAAAATCATTGCCGATAGTAGAAGAGGATTGGGCAAAGGAATAACTTGCACCACAAAGTAGCACACAGGCGAAAACCAGTAAAATTATTGTGCGTTTTTTCAGCAAGTTATGTAACACCCAAAAAGTGACTCTCTCCGAGATACGAAACTCAGAGCACAAATATATAACAATTTATTGATGAATCAATGCCACCCATATATTTTTATTTACGTGTGATATCAAATTTCTACTAAATTATCCCATATATGCTTTTTAGAATAGATTTACGGGTATTATCAATGCACAAAAGAAGGCAACATCCCAGTAGTAAGCAGCTCCGGCTTTTATGTAAAGTGAGAAAATCTACTCTAAGAGTGGGCAAAACCAATACCGTCACTAAGATTTATTAAAAAACTTTGTAACGTTCTCGTATCCAAGTGGTCTTATTAAAGAAGGTAATTCTTTATGACCTATATGAGTAAAACATATGCGAATACTCCCCAAAGCCCCGTTCCTATAGTTATATTTGTACAATAATTCTACGCAATGATGAAACTTCGTTTACTCCTTCTGCTCGTACTTTTTGCTCCGCTTACTTCCTACTCACAATGGGAGAAGATCGCATGGGGTGGTGTGACTCCTTATGGGATTGCCAAACTCGGCACGGATGTCTTTTGCGCAACTGAAACATCCGGTGTGTATCGTTCGCAGGATAATGGTCTATCATGGACACCTTTCAATCAAGGTCAAGCCAACGATTACTATTTCATGCAGACGCGATACTTATTCACCTCTGGCGACTATCTCTATCGCCTGACACCGTATCCCGGAATTACCTTCGGATCACGCATGTATCGAGTGAAGAACGGCAGTAGTTCATGGGAATATATTCCAACCCCTCTTTTCGAGCTTTCCGATGTCTGGTCTATCAATTCTTTGGGCAAAGATACACTCGCTGTCGGAATGCACGACTTTGGGCAAACATATATACCCGATGGTATCTATTTTTCTACTGATGCAGGGTTTTCATGGAAGCCATCAGTTACCTCGCCAATTTCTGATACACTTTTTCATACGTACATAGGTAATAGCGGTAGGCATCTCTGTGCAAGTTTCGAAGCATTTGATCTATCGGTTTCCGCTTCAGCACTATTTCCACGTGGTATATTTCGCACGTCTGACCTCGGAGTCACGTGGCTCCCCTGCAAGACAGGCTTACCTGATACATCATCGTTTCAGTTATTTCGTAGCAAAGATAATGTATTCTATGCTGCGATCTATCAATACGCAAAAGGAAATACTTCTTATGCAGGACTTTATACCTCAACGGATTTCGGCGCAACGTGGGCAAAGACTGATAACGGCATAGACGTTGCGGATTATCCTGTCATTTCATTAACACCATACAAAAATGGTATCTTCGCAAGCACAGCGAACAAGCACTATTTCTCAAGTGATACGGGAAAACATTGGGTAGCAATTCTTCCACAGTTGGAAGGTGCACCTATCTATGGTATCGTCGAAACAGATAGTCGTGCAATCATTGAATACACATATGGCATTTTCGCCAGCCCTGATCTTTTGACCCCAGCACCTGTGATCACCTCAGGTGCATCGGGTATCATAGATGCCTCATATTTGGTACACGATGTTATTGGGTCAAACGTCTATGGCAGTGACGCATACTACACATTCGGCGGTGCGCATCTGACGCGCTCAACCGATAACGGATTCTTTTGGGAATACAAAAATCTTTCGTCTGATCTTACGATGAGTGCCGGTAAATGGGCACAGTCAAAAGGGAAATTCTATGCAGGCGGTACGGTGGATTCAAATGGTAATGCCGCAATACTTCGCACAGATTCACCAGATAACAGTGACTGGAAGATCTTTTCACAGCTGAATGTTGCGGGACCCGCTACACAGGTCGATGTGCAAGGTGATACCATCGTTACTATTGCAGGAGATGCATCTTCCGAGTCCATATTTCTTTCATTCGATAATGGGTTTCAATGGTACGACATTACTCCTGATGTCGCACTGACCTTTGGCTTTCAACGTGTGAAGTTTTTTGGAAAAGGTGGCATTATTGCAACTGACGGATTCGATCTCTATATCAGCCGAGACATCGGTTTGAACTGGAATAGAATTACTGACAGCCTTAACGGAAAATTTGTAGCGACCGATCTACTTACTCGCGGAAAAGAGATCTTCTGCGTTGGCTATCTCCATGATGCAAATAACGGAGCATATCAATCATGCGTGTTTATTTCCACTGATGAGGGTCATACATGGGATCAATCATCACTGGGCTTACCCCCAAATAAGATATTGAGTTGCGGTGTGCTTGATGCAAAAGGAAACATATTCGTATCTACCGACGCACATTCACCGTTCACTCAATCATATATTGCGTCAGTGTTTTCTTCCTCAGATATGGGAAGTTCGTGGAACGCCGTTGGTGATATTCCGAATTGCGATAGACTATTCGCCGGAAACAAATATCTTTTCGGTGCAAGCGATTATGGCTTCGGTCTCTTCCGCATTCTCAATCCTCTTTCGGGTGTGACAAAGGCTACCGAGTTAGCAAGCAACACCTCGCTCTCAAACTATCCGAATCCTTTCACAAGCGAAACAACGATCAGTTTCACATTGCTTGAACGTGGCGCTATAACGCTTGATGTCTATGATCTTCTCGGAAACAAGATTACTCGTCTTGCAAATGACATCTACGATGCGGGAGTGCACACACTATCATGGAATGGATCAAACGTAAGCGCAGGAACATACTTTCTGCGTCTACATAAAGCTGATGGAGATAAAACAGAGATGGTCAAGATAACGCGGTAACAGCACTTGTTTGTAAAACCACATACTGATCGTTACAACCCTTTTGATACTTTTCCCACCATAATAACGGGTCCTCGTGGGGAGGTGCTGCCACCTTGTGGCTCGATAGAGATAGCGAATGCATCAGCATCTTTATCGGGTGAGGTGAATGCGAAAACAGGCTGATCGGACTTCATGTCAAGCATACCGACAGCCATAGGGGCTTGCGTCCCTTTGATCTGCCAAACTTCATAGACTTTCGATGAATCAAGCTGTGGCAAATCTTCGCGCATTACGAATACCATCTTCTGTTCGCGGCTAAAAAAGATTTGATGTGTCAGAGGCTGTGGATCCTGTGTCTTGGCAAGAGTAATGATCGAAGAGTTCTTTTCATGGAACATTGCAAACATCATCCGCGAAACAGAATCACTCTGCGCCAATCGTCCGGCAACCGTGCCCAACGAATCCCGTTGTTTGATAAGAGAATTCACCGCAACATTGCGCGAAATGATAAACGCATTCTTTTCGATCACTAATCCACCAAGAACAGCGATCGCAAGAAGGGCAACTACCGATACGCTCAGTAGAAGACGAGTACGCTTCTTTAACTTTGTTTCGATAACAGAAACGACAGCAGCTTCCTGATCACCAATGATGCCGCCAGAGCGCCCTCTTCCGCGAGTATGAGTATCGTTCTTGATGTGCTTAATACTTTCGAGAAGATCGACCTTCACTGATGCGGGGGCATCAACTTGCGGAGCAGTCATGGCAAGAAGCGACGAGGCTTCGAGCATGGTTTCGAGCGTCTCAGCAAGATATGAATCGCCTGCGGCGAGGAGTGCGTCGAACTCACGGAACGCCGTATCATCATCTGCCAATGCGCCAAGCACATAGGCAGAGACAAGCTCCTCTATGCGTTCGCGTTCTGCGGCAGTATATGTACGTTGTTCCGACATGAATGTATTTTCTTAATTCTGTAAATCCACTAA
>JBKJHR010000023.1:0-4446 GCA_046598695.1 Kapaibacterium sp. (SeqCode) | reverse complement strand
TATTCTTATATGCAAAAAGAAGCTTATCTTTTGTC
Source organism: Kapaibacterium sp. (SeqCode) (assembly GCA_046598695.1). GTDB lineage: Bacteria > Bacteroidota > Ignavibacteria > Palsa-1295 > Palsa-1295 > JBKJHR01. Next base: position 4,411 of record JBKJHR010000023.1, on the reverse strand, counting down.
ATGGGAAGTGATAACGTTTTCGGGAATATGTAAGTTTGTATGTATTCAAATTCAATTTTATGGCACAACTTTATCCCCCAATAGCACCCTATAAAACAGGCATGTTGCAAGTCTCGCCTGTTCATACACTCTATTGCGAAGAAGTCGGGAATCCGAACGGACAGCCGGCAGTGATGCTACATGGTGGACCTGGTTCGGGCTGCTCGGATGAGATGCGGCAAATGTTCGACCCCGATCATTATCGTATCATCCTTTTCGATCAGCGTGGTTCAAAGCGAAGCACCCCTCATGCTTCATTGGAGGATAATACAACGTGGCATTTGGTAGATGATACCGAGAAACTTCGTGAGCATCTTGGCATTGAAAAGTGGCTTGTCTTTGGTGGGTCATGGGGCTCCACTCTCTCACTTTCTTATGCACAGAGACATCCCGAACGAGTTACACATCTTATTCTTCGCGGCATCTTTTTGGCTCGCGTGGAAGATAACAGATGGCTCTATGAATATGGGGCAAGTGAGATCTTCCCAGATAGATGGGACGAATTCTTGAAAGGCGTCACTCCGCTTCCTGGAGAAGATTATGTGCAGGCATATTATCGCGTACTCACCGGAAATGACGAGAAAGCAAAGCTCGAAGCAGCAAAGCGTTGGAGCAATTGGGAATTCTCGATCATTAAGTTAGTAAATCAAGATAAACCTCTGGACGATGATTCAGCAATTAGCTTCTCTCGTATTGAATGCCATTACATGATGCATAATTGTTTTCTTGATGAGGGGCAACTGCTTTTAGATGCTCCAAAGATCGCGCATATCCCTACGACGATCGTACATGGTCGTTACGATATTATTTGCTCAATGCGGAATGCGTGGGAGTTGAAGCGCGTCATCCCAAATGCTGATCTTGTAATAAGCCCAAGAGCTGGGCATTCAATGTTCGATATGGAAAATGCAGAGTCATTAGTGGATGCGACGAATAAATATCGTAGCTAATCATTTCAAAACAAGCCCACATAACTACTACATAATTGCTCGTACAATAAACCAACACCATCCTGCTGAGATAACAGCGCAGATCACGTCGAGCAAGATACCTGTCCGCGCCATTTGCGGAATGGTTACATATCCACTTCCGAAGACGATAGCATTCGGCGGTGTACCTGCTGGCAGGGCAAAATCACACGAGCTTGAGATCGTCGCGGCATAGAGTGCTGTCGGCAAAAGTGCAGGTGCGATAATCCCTTTGAGGATATTCATCATGATCGCGATCGTCGCCGTATTGCTTGCAACCGCAGTAATAGCCACCGTTGCCAAACTTGCGAGGAGAATTTGGATGAATCCGCTAAGTTCTTTTATCCCCAAAAGCTGTGTCCCCATCCAATCCGAAAGACCACTTTGTTGGATTGCTGCTGCCATTGCAAAACTACCACCGAGCAATATCAGAGTACCCCAGGGTAAACCTTTGAGAGACTTCACTGCTAATACCGGATGACCTTTCTCTCGCAAAAGTAGGAGAGATATTCCTGCAAGCAATGAAACGCCACCTTCAACATGGGAGGTTGCAAGTGGGAAAAGTGTGACGAGGGGTTTGAGAAAGGCGGTGATCGGTTCGCTGAATATCCATACAGTAGCTGCTATACTGAAGACAAACATGATCGTCCATTCCTCTTCTTTAAGCTTACCAAGCGAAGCAAGCTCCGTGCGAATTGCATCTGAAGATGCTGTTTCTGGAATATCATCACGCCGTGCAACACGCCAGAGAAAATACCAAATAATAGGGAGCATAAAAAAGACGAATGGCATGCCGACGATCAGAAAATCAAGAAAGGATACGGGCATCCCAAGCTTTTCCATGAATCCACAAAACATCGCGTTCGGCGTAGTTGCGATCTTTGTACCCAATCCGATATTCGAGCCATACGCAATGGAGAGCATAATTGCCATTCCGTAATTACCGAGCCGTCTGCCCCCAAGTTGATGCTCAAGCTGGTGGATGACTGCCATACCAATTGGAAACATGAGCGCGGCACACGCAGTATTTGACAACCACAAGGAAATAAATGCCGTCGCTGAGAGCATTCCGAAAAGGAGGTGTTTGGGATCAGTGCCGATGAACCGCATGATTGTAAGTGCAATGCGGCGATGTAATCCCCATTGCTGCATTGCAGCGGCAATGCATAATCCTCCAGCAAAAAGCCAGATATACGGATCGAGATATTGGAGCGTCGTTTTGAAAAGATCACCAAAATATCCCCCGCCGAAAACACCAACAATGGGAAAAAGAAGAGGAGGCACACATGCCGTAGCATAGATCGGCAGAGCATCAGTCATCCACCAACACGCCATGAGCAGTGCAACGCCGGCAGCCATCGCAGGCTTCCCTCCTGCTATATGGTGTAGTGGAGTGTCAAAAACAAGAAAGAAAGTAAAGGCAAGAAGTCCGGCAATAAATCCGTATAAAGGCGCACCGGAACGAGGCAATTCTATTTTTCGCAAATGAATAAAGGTATTGGTAAAGTAACAACGATGCAAATTTACCGAATACTTACACTCTTCCCATCAAAAGTCACGAGATAACTATACTGGCTTGATGATATGGGCTTCTCGAAGCTCATCTTTTCAATTGCTTTTTTCACGGGCTCCTCTAAGAAGGGATTATCAGAATACTCTATATGATGACCTACAATGTTCCCGTCTGTATCAAGTAGTACCTCGAAGCGTACTTTTCCTGAGATCTTTAGCTGCTTCAATTCCTCAGGATATTCGAGGATTTGATGAATCTCGTCGATGAGTTTTGGTTTTGCTTGTGCTTTGTAGCCAGATATTGGAAATCCTTGATTCGTCGCCCAAGCGGGACCATCCTTGATCATTATTGCTGTCGAATATGGCAGATACTGTATTTGTATTTCAGGCTTATTCCGCAATTGAAATGTAATGGAAATGGCTGTCATTAGCTTTGTAGGTACTCCATATAGCTTGGTCGGAATAAACTGGGCTTTCTTCATAGCTTCCTTAACTGGCTTAATAAAAATGCTATCGCTATAGTTGCCAATGTCCGTCTTGAGCACTTTACCGTCAGTATCAATAAGTGCGGATAAGGCAACACTTCCCTCAAGCCCGTCACGTTTTGCCTTTATTGGATAATGCAAAATGCTCTCAATGTCTTGTGTGAGAACTGGTACCGATTCAAAAGAGATATATTCTTCATGATAGTCAACTAAAGGTGTAATTGAAGACTTTGCAAGTGATTCTATAGGAGGTGGCAATGCCTTTTTCTTTTGGGCGAAAGAAACTGTGCCAAGAAGAAGCAGGAAAGCAATATGGAGTGAATATTTCATTTTTGCAATGTTTTCGTGCAAAGTACAATATAGATAACCTAAAATAGGCGAAAATACGTTTACCTAAAATAGGAACAAATATCGCGCCAACTTTTCAGGGATTTTCTCTGTATTGCACATATATGCCAACACTCGTCAAACGACCGAACGTCGAACCAGAACTTGCCTACGAAGCCTTAGCCGATGCTCTTGTGCAGCAATTCGGCGCGGAAAAAAGCAAGATGTTCGGAATGCCCTGCCTGAAGATCCGTTCAAAAGCATTTTGCGGGTTATTGCATGGCGATATGGTATTTAAGCTTTCGGGCGCAGAACATGCTCTTGCGATCAAACTCGATGGCGCAAAACTCTTCGATCCCTCGGATAAGAAACGCCCCATGAAGGAATGGGTGCAGCTTTCATTCGCGCATAAAGACCGATGGAATGAACTTGCGATCGAGGCGTTGAAGTATGTTGCATAGTGTACTGCATATTAACCTATAAATATTATTCCCATTGCTCGAGCCACAGATCATAGCATCTACATATAACCACAGCCCTATCCCGGCATTTTTTGATTCGCCGTTGAAGGTGCGGCTTGTCAACTCTTTCCGTGATCCATTCAAAAATGTGATAGCGACTGCACGTACATGCTATTCATCGAAAGGAATTATCGAGACAGATAATGTCTCTATCGAAAAGCACGGCTCGCTTGCGCAAAGTATTTATGAGGCTGGACATCATACGACGCTTCAACATGCGCATTTCCAATTCGCACTTGAAGGTGTTTCGCGTCATGCAATATGGTCGTTCTTGCATTCACATCCCTTCTATAATTCCGAGCAGGTTAGCCAAAGGTATGTAGAAGTAAAGCGCGGAAGTTACGTCGTACCGAACTTCGAGAATGAGCGAGCACAAAAGCTCTATGAATCCGAAATGGAGCGCATCACTGAAGATTACAGGGCACTTATTGGCTTGCTTACACCGGCTGTTGGTGATGCTTTCTATGACCGCTTTCCGCACCGCCGAAATAAACCTGTTGATTACGATAAGGATATTAAGAAGAAGGCGCAGGAAGTGGCGCGGTACGTTCTGCCTGTC
>JBKJHR010000006.1:0-2803 GCA_046598695.1 Kapaibacterium sp. (SeqCode) | reverse complement strand
AATGGCGGTGTCAAGATGCCGAGCCTACCCAAGAAATAGGCGATGAGCGGTAGCTCGAAGATCAAGCCCGATATGATGATCGTCATCAAAAAGATCGAAAGATATTTATGGACATCGGGCATATTTTGGATGTTCGCAGAGCCAAAATCCGCCGCGAAGTTCAGCGTCATTGGCAACATCACAAAATAGGAGAAGACCATCCCCAAGATAAAACTGATCGCCGTAAAAAATGATATTTGCCAAACATATTTCCTTTCATGTTCATGTAAACCAGGTTGCACGAACTTCCAGAGTTGAATAAGCGTGAAAGGGAATGAGAGAATCACCCCGCCCCAAATGCTGATAAGGAGATTGAGTTCGAGCTGACCGAATATCTCTGTCGTCATCAACTTCATCGGTGGCTTCGTATGCACTGCCGGAGCTAAGATGATGTCGTCGAGGATAAAATCATAGAAGATGAAACAGATGATAACGCCGATGGCAATGCCGATCACCATTTTCACCACAACCCAGCGCAACTCCTCAAGATGCCCCCAAATGGACATCTCTTTTTCATGCGGGTTCTGTATTTCCGGTGAATCAGCCATTACGCATAGAGCGGATACTTACTCGTTAGAGACTTTACTTTTTCTTTGGTTGAAGCGATGAGTTTCTCATCTGTCGCATTTGTGATAACGTTATCTATCAATTCGGCGATCACATCCATTGCGTCTTCTTTCATTCCGCGGGTGGTGACGGCAGATGTGCCGATGCGGATGCCGCTCGTGACAAGAGCAGAGCGGTCGTCATAGGGCACTGCATTTTTATTCACTGTTATTGCGGCTTTATCAAGTGCTTCTTCTGCTACTTTACCCGTAATGTTTACTTTGCCGCGAAGATCAACGAGCATGAGGTGATTATCTGTGCCACCGGAGATGATGTTATATCCTTTCGCAATAAGCTGTGCAGCAAGGCGACGGGCATTCTTAATGACTTGCGCACCATACTCGGTAAAGCTATCTTCAAGTGCTTCGCCAAAAGCAACAGCTTTCGCGGCGATGACGTGCATGAGAGGTCCGCCTTGAATGCCAGGCATGACAGTCGAATCAAGAAGCTCGGATACATTCTTTACACGTCCGCTTTTGGGAGCGATCTCGCCCCATGTGTTCTCGAAGTCTTTGCCCATGAGTATCATCCCACCGCGTGGTCCGCGAAGAGTTTTATGCGTTGTCGAAGTGACGATATGGCAGTGGGGGACAGGGCTTGAGAGATGTCCTTTTGCGATAAGACCTGCGGGATGCGCCATGTCGCACATCAAGTATGCACCGATAGAGTCAGCGATCTCGCGGAAACGTTTGAAATCTATATCGCGTGAGTACGCACTTGCGCCGACAGTGATCATCTTCGGTTTGTTCGCCTTTGCCTGGGCTTCGACATCGTCGTAATCGATCAATCCTGTTTCTTTCGATATACCATACGCACAGAAATTATAGAGCTTTCCGGAGAAATTGGCAGGATGTCCATGCGTTAAATGTCCGCCATGTGCGAGATTCATGCCAAGCACAACATCACCAGGTTTGAGGAAGGTGAAGTAAACAGCCATGTTCGCTTGCGAACCTGAATGCGGCTGAACGTTGGCATACTCTGCGCCGTAGAGCTTCTTGACGCGATCACGAGCGATGTTCTCGACAATGTCCACATATTCGCATCCACCGTAATAACGCTTGCCAGGGTAGCCCTCAGCATATTTATTCGTGAGTACGCTTCCTTGCGCTTCGAGCACATCACGCGAGACGAAATTCTCGCTGGCGATAAGCTCTAAGCCATGTTGCTGGCGCCCAAGTTCAAGTTCTATTGTCTGTTGTACTTCTTTATCTTGCATAAGAGGTATAAAAAAATGATCGCCCCTATAACAAAAAGGCAGACAAAATGTCTGCCCATAAATAACTTATTTTTGTCTCACCAGCTTTAAGGATTTACTCATCAATCTTCTTGACCCTATCGGTGTGCCTACCGCCTTCAAAATCTGTGGAGAAGAACGTGTCTATGATCTTTTCGGCTTCTTCCCATGTGATGAGTCTTTCACCGAGAGCGAGGACGTTTATATCGTTGTGTTCGCGTCCGAGCTTTGCCATTTCTGTAGTGACTGCGTCAACGGCGCGGATGCCTTTATGCCTATTTGCTGCTATGGATATGCCAATGCCTGATCCGCAGACAAATACACCACGCTCAGCTTCACCCCTTAGCATTCCTTCGGCAGCTTTGTGAGCGAAGTCGGGATAATCAGCACGTTCGAGAGAGTTGGTGCCGTAATCAATGATCTCATATCCCTTTGAGGTGAGATACGCTTTGACTCTCTCTTTATAGAGAAACCCAGCATGATCTGATGCAAGTGCTACTTTCATCGTTGTTACTCCTCATTCCGGCGAAGGGGTGTAAACCACTTCTCCGAAATACTTACTGATGCACTTCCTCTGATGAACATATCTTTTGGTGCAGCTCCTATTGTTTCTGGGGAGCGCATACCGCCAGTGATCGCGAAGTCGAATAGCGATTCGTAGTTGATCGGTATATTGAATCCGAGAGAAAGTGTTGTTTCGTTGACGGCAGTTTTCCCGTCTGGCTTGAAGGGGAGTGTTCCGTAGCTTGCGCCAATGCGCAAACCAAGACGCTGCCAAAAACTAAAACTTTTTGCATCTTCACCCATGATCGGCAAACGTTCAATACCTATTGAATACCGTGTGCCAGATGAGAACCGAGAGTCGGTTGTTGCATCGGTTGGGCTAAAGAATACTTTCGCATTCGTGAGGTCTTGCGCGAAATA